>CAJGCH010000053.1 GCA_904501845.1 uncultured Bacillaceae bacterium
CATTCCTTATTATATCCGAAATGTTAATTGCTTTTGGCGTGGTAAAATTCCTCGGGGTCTTTTTAGAACCCTTCATGAGACCCTTATTTAAGGTACCTGGAGCGGGAGGCTTTGTCTGGGCTATGGGTCTTGCATCAGGCAATCCTTCTGGCGCAAAACTTACCGTTCGCCTCAGGCAGGATGGACAACTGACCAGGGTCGAGGCCGAGCGCTTAGTTTCCTTTACCAGCTCATCCAATCCATTATTTATTTTTGGCGCCGTGTCAGTGGGCTTCTTTTTAAATCCTGAACTTGGAATCCTGTTAGCCATTTCTCATTATGCGAGCAATATCGGGGTTGGATTAATTATGAGGTTTTATGGCCGAAGGGAAGAGAGGAGACAATTAGACGAACGCGGCGAAAAAAGGTCTTTCTCTATTTTAGAGGCTTTAAAAATCATGCACCGCACCCGCTTAAAGGATAAGCGGCCTTTCGGCAAGATACTTGGCGAGGCCGTCAATTCCTCTGTTCAAACTCTTTTGATGATTGGCGGGTTCATCATTATCTTCTCTGTCATGAACAAAGTATTGTTCCATTTACATATCACCGCTTTTGCAGCAAGTTTATTCTCAAGCGTGTTTGGCTTTCTTCACTTGCCGCAATCCTTAAGCATCCCCTTTGTCACAGGACTTTTCGAAATGACTCTGGGAAGTAAGCTGACCAGCCAGGTTGAAAACGCCTCCCTCATGCAGCAGGCAATTATCATCAGCTCTTTGCTGGCTTTTAGCGGCTTCAGCATCCAGGCACAGGTGGCAAGCATCCTAGCTGAAACAGATATCCGCTTCCAGCCCTTCTTTATCGCGAGATTGATTCAAACGCTCTTGTCCGGAGTAATTACATGGCTATTATTTAATCCGGTCTATATGGGGCTTAGAGATCGCAGGCAAAACTCCAACGTGGAAGAAACCTTCGCTGAAAGCCATGGGACCTTTGGAGATGTCTTCGGCTTTCTCGCCCACAACGGGCCGATGATCACCTTATTGACCTTGACAGCCTATTGCCTTTATTTGCTCCATGCCTATAGGCAAAGCTAAATGAGAAAAAGAAGGATTCCTTTGGAATCCTTCTCAGACTGTAGACAAAATCCATTAAGGGTTTAAACTGCCCCTATATTGTTAGTCAAAATCTAACGATGTAGGGGTTTTTCTATGCTCTAGTACTTTAATTGGAAGGAAAAGCTATTTTCGGCAGAATGGACTCAGCGAACCGTTGGGGAGCTGCTTTAGCCAGCTCGCCTTCGGCAAGAGCTGTCATCAGCCTGCCTCCTTCTCCGTACCGAGAGTCTCGCCCATTCTGCCGAAAATAGAAGTCTGCGCTTCATAAAAAATAGAACTCACAAAACCAATATTCCCCGTTTTGGTATAATCGAGTTAACGATTCTTACCGATGGTGATGATGACATGTTAAGCAAATATACCCCTAAAAACCACGAACAAGTAGAAATGATTACATTAGATCAACTAGTACACGAGAACCATTTGGTTCGGAAAGTCGAAGCCGCCATTGATTTCTCCCTCATTTAATCCTCAATCGAGAATGCTTATTTTACTTTTGTTAGCGCTTGCCTTCACGTGGGTAGAATCAATAAATACGTGTTCAGGACTGAGTAATTTTTATTTGCGGCTTGCTTCAGAATTTGAAAGAAAATCTGTTCAAATAAGTTGGTATCCTTGAAACGACGCTCATAATTTTTACCGAAAAATGGGGAACCTTATTATAAAAACCAAATCCAGGAAATCAACGATACGCCAGATTGGTTTCAATCTCTTCAATCGTTTTACGCATGGAACGAATACCGAACATTTATTGAATGAAGGTCATTGAGAAAAAGGTTGTTCACAAAGAAACAAAATAGATTTGTTCATTTTGTATACCATTATTACTAACTAGTGGAATGGAGCGGAAGACACTCGACTCCTGCGGGAAGTAGAGGAAAGGCTGAGACCCCGCAGGCGAAGCCGAGGAGGCTCAGCTTCCTCCCCGCGGAAAGCGAGTGGCTGTAGCGCAATGGAACGAACTTGTTCTTCCAAGGTAACTCTTGAATAAGGAACAAAGCCTATTAAGATTTATTTAGATATCGTTCGTCTTTCAGGATCGTTTATCAGTTATGTCCAAACCTCTTTTCAGGAATTAATTTTTCTAAAAAGGGATTTTCTTAATTTCTAATCGGCATATATAGTGTGCAATTTAAGACATTAAAATAGCTGTCGACTTTGTCGACAGCCTCAAAGAAGGATTCCATTGGAATCCTTCTTTTTGCTTAGCTCTGCATTTTGCGCTCAAGTGCCTCCTGAACCGATTTTGGGACCAATTCAGATATATTACCGCCATATTTGGCGACTTCCTTGACGATGGATGAGCTTAGGAAAGAGTATTGATTATTTGTCATGATAAAAAAGGTCTCAATCCCATCATCCAACACACGGTTCATGGAGGTAATTTGCATCTCATACTCAAAATCCGTCACGGCTCTCAATCCGCGAATCATTGCGCAAGCATTCTTGCTCTTTGCATAATCAACGGTTAACCCCTGAAAGCTCTCCACTTTGACGTTAGGAATATGGGCCGTCGCCTCCTCAATGAGATTCACTCGCTCTTCCAGCGTGAATAACGACTTCTTAGCGGAATTATGTAAGACACCGACAAAGACTTCATCAAAGACTTTTGCGCCGCGCTGTATGATGTCAAGATGGCCATATGTGATTGGGTCAAAGCTACCGGGACATATCGCAATTTTTTTCAAGATCTTCCCTCCCACCAAGTTTTCTTTTATGCATCATCCTGGCTCCTAAAAAATGAAATAGCCGTAATCCCATACTTCTCATAACGGTACTTCACAAAAGGACCAATCTGTTCAGGCAGCTCCAATTCTTTTCCATGCTCGCAGATTATCAATCCATCCTCTGCAAGGAGCTGGTTTTCTTCAATTTCACTCAAGATGGAAGGGATGGCATTGGCTATCTTATACGGCGGGTCCATCATAATTAAATCGAATCGCACACCTCTTCCTCCAAGCATCTTGATTGACCGAAGTGCATCGCTTCTTAGCACTTCTGATTCCTCTTCCATTCTGCAGGCTTGGATATTGGCTTTGATTACTTGCAGGGCTTTAGGGTCTTTTTCGACAAAAATCCCTTTCTCCATCCCCCTGCTTAAGGCCTCAAGACCAAGTGAACCGCTGCCGGAGAACAAATCCAGCACGTTTCCGCCGTCAAAGAAGGGACCAATGATATTAAATAAAGATTCCTTCACCTTATCAGTCGTAGGCCGTGTAGTCATGCCTTGTACAGCTTTTAATGGCCTACCTTTGCATACACCTGAAATGACTCTCATGATACTGTCACCAAATTTCTTCAATATTCAACTTCTCAAATATCCTACCATAAAATTTCCTGCATTCACAATTGGAGAGTGGAAAATTCCGTTTGCCATGAATAGACCCGTATTTTATGGTCATACTGTTAGTAACAGCATCTCTAACTGATGTTGTTGCCAACCGCGGAGAAGACTTACGTTTCCCCATAAGTTCTTCCTCCGGTTTCTCCTCTCCCTTTGCCTTCTGCCCTCCAACGCTTGGAGGTCTATAGAAGGACCCTGCGAATTCCGATTCGCAGGGCTTTTTTTATGGTACACTGTTGGTAGTATTTTTGAGGAGGTTAGGAAATGAATCAACGTTTTATCGAGCTCGGCCAAGGTTTTTCAGACCTGTATGAACTGCTGGAGCTAGCCAAGTCCAATGCATACAGGGTGAATTATTTCTTATGCTTGGAAGCCGTGTCCACTACGGGCAAAAAAGGAATGTCCTTTGTGCTCGTCCTGAAGAAATCCTCATATGGAGATTTCATTCCTTTATATATTTGCAGGGAAGGCATTCCTGTCATCGAAGGGAAGGTCACCAAGAGGTATGAACTGTTTGAACAGGCAGCCAAGGAACAAAATAAAAATGTGATACATATGGAGGTTCGCCATTCCGATACATTTGCGGATATAGAGCTTTATTATCAATACTTGATCGGCATCTTGAGGATGAACCGATACCTTCCCCCGTTGCAATAGCAAAAGAACCGGACAATACTTGTCCGGTTCTTTATATGCCAATCTTATATTCGTCTTTCTCTTTCTCGTGTTTCTTGCTTTCGAACTCGGTTTTAATGAATGGCTTCTGTGATAAGTCCACTCGTTTGACAAACGAATAGGAAGATAATTTCTGAGAGACTGCCTCAATATCGTCCATATTTACATATAATACAGCGTATTTTAATTTGCGTGAAACATAATGGAGATTCCCAATTTTACGCAACGTTTTCACCTGTTTTAAACTATGCAGCCATACAATCAGGCTTTGTCTTTCTACAAACATATTCATTCCCCTTTAAGCTGCCATTTATGATAAGTGTACCACAAGTGCAAAATGGGTATCAATACTAACAAATTGTTTAGGGGAAAGGATGAGGAGGATGGACCTAGATGTGATTTGGCTCGGCTTCCTCAGATATCTTGAACAATCTCCCTTGATCTCGGAATCCAAACGAATGACCTACGCCGGCATCCCGTTTCTTTATTTAACCGTCAACCACGAGAATGTTCCTCAAAGCGAGCTTGAAAGGGAGATCTCGATTTGCGCAGCAAAGGTAATGAAAGGACGTCAGCTCCATTCCAAGACCCAATTTGTCCGAAAGGAAAGCCCTCTCTACGTCTTCAAGCACAGATTCCTTGTGCCGCAGCGAAAAATGTTTTGCTGCGGTAATGAATGCTCAGATTGCATCCGCCTTTATCCCCCAACATAAGAAAAAGACAATCCCTCAAAAAAAGGATTGCCTCACTTCTACGGGCTACAGCCGTTATGAGCAGCCGCAGCTGCCGCCGCTTCCGCAGCCTCCTCCGCAGGAAGACTCAAAGAAAGGATTGCCTGCCGGCACCTTAATATGCGGGGATACGGAATGCCCAAGCAGCATACTGATTTCATCAAGCAATTGCTGCAAGCCATTCTCAGCTTGTTTATATTCAATAATGGATGGGTGTAAATCCATTTCTCTTTTTGCCTCACGAATGGCTCTCGTCACCGTCTTATAGTCTGGATGATATCGTCCAAAACGCTGAACCTCTTCATAGGAATCCTTCATAGCATTGAAGGTTTGTATTTTTTCTTGAGCAACAGGGTCCAATTTCATCTTCCTAAGGCTATTGATGAAGTGAAGGCCTACTTCGGACTGGATGATTTCTTGTGCTAATCTTTCCGCCTGATCCATAATTTCTACGGTTTCAATTGTAGCAAGCATAAAATACTCACCTCCCGCTTCATTTTACCATGTATTCACATGATAAGCGAATCATCGTCCCAACTCAACAAAACCAAACAAAAAAAAGCAGCGAAGCGCCCCCTCTGCTTCAGCTGCTGATAAAACGGCATTCACGAACCGCTATTCATGGACATCGATTGGAACATTGAAACCATCATGGAGGCCATTTGAACGCTGTTCGAAAGCTGCAAGACCCGGTCTGGAATGGATTTTTTAAAAAAATATTTTGCCTCCGTCTCAAAGACCGCAAAATCCTGAGGATTCCGTGACAATCTCCTATACCACATCGGCTGCTGTCTCAAAAAATTCCGCAAATCCTCATTCCCTTGAATTTGTTCATACACATCCTGCCTCAGAGGGATTCACCCCTTCCATTAGTCTTGGCGGAAACTGAATGGATGTTTGCTTGCCGGCGGTGCAGATGGGGACTGGGACTGCTCATTCTTCCCGGAGGAGGATTGAAACTGGGATATAACTCCCTGAATAGCTCCTAGTGCTTGACTGATATTTGATATTTGCTTCTGAATCTGTTCAGGGTCCATATTCTTCAATTGGTTAAATAGCTGCGAAACCAGTTCAATCTTCTCTCCTTTTGGCGGATTCTCCTCCACAGTTTCTGTCATTTTGGCGTCATCCTTGTATTCTGTCCATCGCTCATCCTTTTCCCCAAGCAAAGACCAATCTTCGTAAAGATCCTGCCATGTCTTTTTGCCAAGCCTCACATCTCTGACTACTTTAGGGTTATCCTTTAAAAATTGTTTAAATTCCCTCACGGAAGGATGCAGCTTAGAGTCATCCATTTCCCTCACCTCATCACAAGACATTCGCCTATAGCACAGTATATGTTTCTAAGAGCCAAAATGTGAGGAGAGATGCTTCCTATTCTATTCATAAAAAATAGAGCTTCAAAGAATTCCTTCTTTTTAAGCTCTATCTGTCCTTAGCGGATGCCAATGAAATTTTGAGTATAGTATTTATGGTAGACGCCAACACCTAAATGGGTGAAATCCTCATTCAGCATATTTTCGCGATGTCCCTTGCTATTCAGCCATCCCTCAACAGCCGCAACCGAATCCGAATAATTGGCTGCTATATTTTCTCCAGCCGTCGTGTACGGTACATTCCCTTCCTTCAGGCGATCGGCTAATGTGCTTCCATCGATGGACTCATGAGAAAAGTAATCATTTTCCATCATATCCTCACTATGCAAAAAAGCCACATCTGATGCTTCTTCATCTGCTTCCAGTACCGATAAACCTGCTCGAGCACGGATGATATTCGTTAAATCCAAGACTTGCGCTTCACTGCCAGTCTCAATTTGTCTCCACTCCTCCTCCGTCGGTTCAGGAGCTTCATGGAGTTCCCCGCGATAGGTCAATTCATAGGGACGTTGCAAAACGAGCGTCTCTTTATCCATATATCTAACACCGGATACCTCACCCAAAAATTTATCCAAATACACCTGTGCATAAATGTCCCCCATCTTTACGAGCGGACGATAATGCAAATCTTCCTCAGAAAGCTCAAAGCGGTAAGTTGTACCGCCGTGTTTCACTTCCACAAAGCTATTCATATTCAGCTTCTTATAGAGGCTATCCACTTCCTGACCAATGTAAAACGGGTGCAAATTAGCTTCCTCTGCCGAGCTAAAGAGCGTCACTATTTCATTCTTTTCATTCACACCGAATTGGACATAGCTGAGGATTGAATCGTTATAAACCCACCATTCATATCCGTATGCGGACAGGTCGACGCGATCCGGTTCTCCTAAATCCTCAATCAGCTCTTCTCCTGTCTTGCCAATCCAAGTCGAAAGACCTTGCTCTGGATTCGCATCGTCTTTAGAGAAGCTTTCCGTCTTATCATTCACTTTTTCTTGTTCTTCATCACGATTAACTGAATTATCCTCAATTAATGCAGTATCGTCGGCATCATCCCTCCAAGCAGAAAAATAAAATGTTCCAGTCAAGATGATCATCAAGCTTATTAATATCCTTAAAAGAGCTTTCAGAGGTAGCCCTCCTAACATTTATTACTATATATCGCTATTAGTATAACATTATCTCCCGCTTAAAATATATGATTAAGCAACTTAATGCTACAGGAAACCAGCAAGAATGATCAGGAGACCTCTTTAGGAAAGCGCAAAATAAAATTTTCTCCGCCTAGTGGCGCTCTTTCCCGCAGCTGTCAGACGGAAAGGATAAACAATTGTTTGCAGTTATGCCAAATTCATACTATTATTAAAAATGAGAATTTCCAAAACTTGTTTATCTTTTTTACCGCTTATAGGATAGGAGGAATGAAGAAATGAAATTTGAAAATACTGGTCTAGAAAAGTATCAGGTCGACCTTAATCGACTTGACGAGGTGATGGATGAAAACGGACTTGTTCGTGCTGAGCAATGGGATTATGAACGCGTATCCTATGATAAGAAATTCGAAATCAAGGATGGTACATATTATCTCCGTGTATTTGGGTATGCTGTTGAAGGGGATGTAGGCGCACATCGTGCAACCATTCAATTGCTCACCCCTGTACTCGGCAAGCATTATTATCCTCATGGTGTTGAATATGGCGAGAATGAGTATTTCCCAGAATCTCTCCAGAAGCAATGCGAAACAACTCTGGCTGCCGTTAAAGCTGAGCTTGACATATTCGTTGAAATTTTCGAATAGATGCCAAAGGCCTTCGGATATCTAACTTGATTCCGGGGCCTTTTTATCGAATTTCACGTACCAGCTGGATGAAATCGCCTTTTGTGAAGCTCTGAAACCCCTTTTTATCAAGTATGGCTTTTGCCATGCGTGCCCCTTTCCCCACTTCCGTTATCACATACTTAATCCTCTTTTTCTCCAGAAAAAAGAGCAGCCAATCAATACTATCTTCCGCATAGGCTATTTCACTATCAACCGAATCAAAAGTAAGAGTGAAATGCAGGATGTTATCATCATGCCGTTTCTTCCCTAAGATGAATTCCCCAATCATTTTCTTTTTCTCTAAATCTATTACAAACCACAGCCATGACAGCGGTTCTATTTCTTCCTCTAATCCCTCAATCACATAAGGCAGCGTCGCCTTTGCCTGAACGGATGGCAGACACTCCGGGATAAAGACGGGAGCGTTTTTTCTTAAAACATCTGCATGTAACAAAAGTGACCTTGCCATCGATATCGAGCATGGAATAAAAGCCAAATGCTCCGTCCTCTGTTCATTCATGGTCACACCTCCGCATAATAATAAAAAGGACTGTCTCTTATAACTATGAGACAGTCCTTTTTTCATATGCTTAATTTATAGACCAAGTATGGCTTTAAAGACGCTTGTTGTCTCTCCGCCTTTATAAATCACATATAAAAGCATGTACACGGCAACTCCAGCGAAGGCATTTGGAATCCAGATAGCACTGGCAATCGGTCCAATCTTTCTGTGTTTTACGAAATTCTTTTTATAGCCATAATACAGGGACATAATACCGAGGACAGCCCCAATGGTAGCAAAGGTAATATGCAATACTAAGAAAATCGTGTAATATATCTTCAATGAATCAGGACCGCCAAACGCAGTATTACCAAAGAAGATCGTTCTGCTTGCATAGATGATGAAAAATACAACCGCAAAGACCGCTGCCCAAAACATGAGTCTTTCATGGTTCTCTCGATTTTTCTTTTTGATTTGCCAAACACCAAGCCCAACCAAAATCGCGCTTATGACGATACAGACAGTACTGATGGTCGGCAGTATAGGTATACTGCTCATAATCTTGAACCTCGTTTCTTGCATTTCTATTCACTGCTTAATTGTAAAATATATTCACATTTTTCTCAATTAACTGCGAGAACGTTCACCATATTGAAACAACTTACTATTATCTTAGGTGAGGATTTGCCTCTAAATATTTTGCAGTGGCTTCATCGCCTTTTTTCGTATCATCCTTAAACCAAGCAAAGAACGTTGTTGCCAGGATGATGCCATAAACAATCTCTTGAATGATTTTCATAATCACGCCGCCTGTTTGTTGATCCTCCAATACCGGCATGGAAATAAACATTTCAGGACCGCTCAAATTCAAGCCTGCCAGCGTTCCAGCTGGCACACAAAGCTTCAATGCTTCCGCCCATATAGCAGGGTCTGCGTACGTACTATACATCGGCTCTTTTGCAAATATAATAAGTGCGCATGCCGGTGTAATCAGGATACCATTGGCAAAAATATAGCCTATTTTCTTCAGTCCGGATAGCCGAACACTTTCCTCCACCTTATTAACCAGATGCCACCACATAAACAAGGATGAGATAAACAAGACAGCCGTAAATAAAGTATGGAGAACCATATCCACCTTCACTATGTCAAAGATTGATGGGACATGGTAAAAGGAGAAAATACCATTAAAAAAAATCAGCGTGAATAATGGATTTGAAATTGCATTAAACCACTTCTTAAAAACAAACTTCCTGTAAATCCATTCCGGAATCCCAAGGAGAAGGATAGGCGGGATGACCAAGAATAAAAAGGCCATCTGTACCATATGGACCGAGAAAGATAGATGGCCAAGCAAGTCAAGCGGAGACCCTTTCGTAATATAGAAAAGAATCATAGCGCTTGTAAAATACACACCCTCTTTAGCCTGGAAGCGCTCCTTGGCTTTAAAGTATGTCACATAAAAATAGGCAAGGATGACACTCAATGTACCAGCAAAAAGATACGGACTCCACAAAGCCTCAAACCCAAAAATTTGTATATCCATTTATTCCACCTCTTTAACTTCATGATTGAATACCCCTGGCGGCAGAAATAATCAGCGATTATTTAAAAAACTCTGTTAAACGGTACGCTTGGGATCCAAGTATTCAGCTTGGAATGCTTTTAGAGATGAAGTACCGTCATGTAAGGAACACAGCTTAACAGAGCCTTCTAAAAAAATCGGCCTAACAAAGCGTTAAGCCGATTCCCAACTCTTTAAATCCACACAATAAGAACAAAAGCGACAACAGCAGAAAGACCAATGAGTAACCCCGTATACAGGAAAGTTGCAATTGTTCCATGCCCCTTTTGACTCATATGCATGAAGTAATACAATTGAAAGATGACTTGAATGATTGCCAGGAGGAGAATGAATGGCTTCACAAACCACTTGGAATAGCCATCATATCCGACAGCAAAGAAAGCAATCACCGTCAGGAGAATCATCAAGACGAACGTGATAACCTGCCGCTTCATATCTTCAGCATGTTTCTTACGTCTATACTTTAGGGCCTCTTTACTAAGATGAGTATGCGTATGATTTTCCATCTACTATCACCCCACTATTCCCATTAAGTATACTACCGTGAAAATGAAGACCCACACAACATCGATAAAGTGCCAGTAAAGGCTCGCGATGTAGAACTTCGGTGCATTCGTTAATGTAAGGCCTCTTTTAGAGTTTCTCAGCATCAAGGTGGTAATCCACAACAGACCAAATGTTACGTGTGCCCCGTGGAATCCGACCAGCGTATAGAACGCTGAACCGAAAGCAGAACCAGTGAAGGTAAAATGATACTCATGAACGTAATGATTAAACTCATAGATTTCAAGGATCAGGAAGGCAAGACCTAATACCACCGTCACCAAAAGCCAGAACTGCATTTGCTTGAAATCAAAATTCTTCATGTGATACATGGCATAAACACTTGTCAAGGAGCTGGTCAACAAGAGCATCGTTGCAAGAAATGCAAGCGGAAGGCCAAATATATCAGCCGCAAGCGGCAGGTCTTTATTTGCTGGCACACTGTCTTTCAAAGCTAAGTACGTAGCGAACAAGGATGCGAATAAAACCGTCTCAGCCGCAATGAAAAGCCAGAAACCAAGGAATTTATGTTTACCTTCTTCCGTGAATCGCTCCGGGTGGGATGGCCATGTTTCAGGAGTGAATTTTTGCTGCACTGCCATTATAGATCAACCCCCTTATCATCTTTGTGCTCGGAAGCGATTAAATCCTCTTTATGGATATGATAGCCCGGATCGTCTTTAATGGCACGAACCAGCATAGCCCCAAAGGTAATCAATAAGCCAATAATCATAACCGGCACGGTCCACTCTTTATCTGTTGCATTATACAATGCACCAAATGCGGCAATGAACAAACCGAGGGATATAAATATCGGTAAAATAGATCCGCTAGGCATATGGATATCACCAAGTGGTTCAGCCGGCGTCAATGTCTTGCGGCCTTCCATCTTCTCAATCCACCAAGTATCATAGCCTCTTACAAGCGGAAGCCTATCAAAGTTATGCTCAGGAGGCGGTGATGGAATAGCCCACTCTAATGTCCGTCCATCTGTCCATGGATCATTGCCCACTTTAACATTTTTGATGGAGGTCATCACGACATTGACAAGTAAGATAATGACCGCAACAGCCATCAAGAAAGCCCCTACTGTTGATACCATGTTGGCATTGTTCCAGCCCTGCCCATCCAGATAAGTGAACACACGTCTCGGCATTCCGAGAAGTCCAAGGAAATGCTGGATAAAGAATGTCAGATGGAATCCAATCAAGAATAACCAGAAAGTGACTTTCCCCCAGAATTCATTCAACATCGTACCAAACATTTTTGGCCAGTAGAAATGCGTTCCTGCCAATAGGGCTAATACAACTCCGCCTACGATAACATAGTGGAAGTGGGCCACAACGAAATAGCTGTCATGATATTGGTAATCCGCTGGTGCAGCCGCATTCATAATTCCTGTCACACCGCCCATTACAAACGAAGGAATGAAGGCAACGGAATAAAGCATCGGGGTTGTAAACGTTATTTGACCGCCCCACATCGTAAACAGCCAGTTGAAAATTTTAATACCTGTCGGCACCGCGATAGCCATTGTGGCAACTGCAAAGATGGCATTAGCGACCGGTCCCATTCCTACCGTAAACATATGGTGAGCCCATACCATGAAGCCAAGGAACCCAATCAAAATGGTGGCGAACACCATGGATGAATAACCGAACAGTCTTTTCCGCGAAAACGTCGGAATAATTTCTGAGAATATACCGAAAGCCGGCAATACAAGAATATATACTTCCGGATGTCCAAATATCCAGAATAGATGCTCCCAGATAATGGTGTTACCGCCCATAGCTGTTACGAAGAAGTTTGATCCAAACATGCGGTCAAACATCATCAAAGTTAGTCCGACAGTAAGCGGCGGGAATGCGAATAAAATAAGCGCTGATGCCACGAAAGTCGTCCAAGTAAACAGCGGCATACGCATAAATGTCATACCTGGTGCTCTCATATTTATGATGGTGACTAAGAAGTTAATGCCCCCTATCAAGGACCCCATACCTGATATCTGTAGACCAAGCACATAGAAGTCAATCCCATGTCCCTCTGATTCCAGCGACAGAGACGCATAAGACGTCCAGCCCGCATCAGGTGCTCCTCCCATAAACCAGCTCAGGTTCAAAAAGATTCCGCCAAAGAAGAACAGCCAAAATCCTAAAGAATTCAAGAATGGGAATGCAACATCACGTGCTCCTATTTGCAGCGGCATAATGGCATTCATGAATCCTAATAACAGCGGCATCGCAGCAAGGAAAATCATTGTTGTTCCATGCATCGTTATAATTTCATTGAAAGTTCCGCCACTGACAAAATCATTCTCAGGCTTCGCAAGCTGAATCCTGATAAACATAGCTTCGAGACCGCCGACCAGGAAGAAAAAACCTCCAGCGATCAAATATAACTTGGCGATTTTTTTGTGGTCAACCGTTGTCAGGTAGTCCCAAATCGTCCCAAGAAACCCCTTTTTCTGAGTAAGAGTACTCACTGAAAAACCTCCCC
>CAJGCH010000054.1 GCA_904501845.1 uncultured Bacillaceae bacterium
AATCTGTTTTACCCGATGGTATTCCTGAATTTGTTCAAGAGAGCGATTTTGACAAAATCAATTGGGATAGAAAAGCGGTTGAATTTGACGACAATGGAATGATTGGAAATGAGAACAAATCAGGGGTTATTGGTGCAGATATGCCAAGCCTAGATGAACAAAAATGGATGTGGCATCTTTGGGGAATCGAAAATGCCGAGGAATTAACCGTCGTGGGTTATCATAAGGACTCAGAAACTGTCCATCAAATGACAAAAGATCGTTGGACAATGGAACTTGGCGGACCAAATAATGGCGCTGCTGCACATATTCCTTCGAGCGTGAAAATACCAAAGCCAGGGGAATGGGCGATTTTACTTTATGTTAACGAAAAATTATTCGATACTCTCGTTTATGATATTCACAAATAATATCATCCTGTTAACAGTAGCAAGTCAAAAACAGCTTAAAGGGAGCACTTAATCAGCGCTCCCTTTCTCGTGAATCTCTTGCGATTAATCATTAATGATCCTTCGATATATCCTCCAATGCCTCCCGGGCATCATCACTCGAACCGGATGCAACAGCCAGGTCTCCTAACGAGACGATTCCGACGAGCTTGCCATTCTCAAGCACTGGCAGCCTCCGGATTTGGTGTTGGGCCATTAAGGCAGCCGCTTCCTCATCCGTTGTATCCGGATTGGCAGTTACCACATCTCCGTGCATAACATCCGTAACTTTTGTTGAGCCAGGATGCTTTTCGGCTATGCCGTCTACGACAAGGTCTCGGTCTGTAATGACACCGAGCAATGTCCCTTCCTCACATACTGGAATGATTCCGACATTATCGTTTTTCATCTTCACTGCCACTTCATATACATTATCAAGCGGTGATACGAAGTCTACATTTGTTGTCATGATATCGCGTAAGTAAGGCATACTCTTTCATCCCATCCTTTATTAGTCATGTGCCCCTATTATTCCCCTAATGGGTTCATTTGACACATCTAGAATGGATTCTTTAGCTTTTGGGAACTGTTTCTGCCTGGCTTTTCAAGAATTTCACTTCTTCATTGATGCTCTCCATCTTTTGATCAAGCTCGGCAATCATTTCAGCTGATTGCTTAATTTCCTGCAGGATATGCTCCGGAACTCCCTTGTCGAACTTATAATAAATCTTATGCTCCAGGCTCGCCCAGAAATCCATAGCGACGGTTCGAATCTGGATTTCCACCTTCATCCATCTCTTATGGTTGGAGAAGAAAACTGGGATTTCTGTAATGATATGCAGACTTCGATAGCCGTTCAGCTTCGGATTTTGGATATAATCCTTCACTTCAAGGATCCGGATATCATCTTGTTTCCTTAAAGCATCTACGATGGCATAAATGTCCTTTGTAAATGAGCAGGTAATCCGGATTCCTGCTATATCACGAATATTTGCCTCTACGTTCTCTTGAGTCATCTCAAGCCCTTTATAATTCATCTTCCTGATGATGCTCTTAGGGCTTTTCAAACGTGATTTGATATGCTCAATCGGATTGTGGTTGTGAATCAATTCAAATTCTTCATTCAAGATTGTTAGTTTTGTGTTCATCTCATTTAAGGCAAATCGATAGCCGATGAGAAAATTTTTCCACTCGTTGATTTCCGCTGTTTCAAATCTATGCATGTCAGGTGTACCCTCATTTCGAAAAAGTTACATTAATAATTACGGATGATTGCAATAAATTGTTTCACTTTTATTGAAATTAACTCTAGGAGTAAATTTGTGTATCATTTTTACTAATAATATAATAAAACTGAACATTGATTATTTTATAATAAGAAAAGGAGGAAAAGATGAAGAAAATATTACCATTTGTATTATTGCTCACAATGCTCTTTGCATTGGCTGCATGCAGCGGTAACAAGGAAACCAGCGAAAAAGAAAAATCACAAAAGCCGCTAGACCTGACAGGCGAATGGGTTCAGGTTAATTCTAACTCAAAAGATGCTTGGCAGGAAGCCGCCATAAACGATGATGTAATCGAAATCAATTGGATAAGCGATAATGGCGACACCAGATCTTTATACTGGTCAGGCACCTTCATTGCCCCAACCGAGGCTTCAAAAACCTATACATGGACGTCAAAAAATGACACCTCCAAGACTGAGAATGCTCTTTTAGCTTCAACTGCCGAAACAAAAGACTTCACTTATGAAGATGGAATTTTAAGCTATGAGGCATCTGCCTTAAGTACTACAACTGTTATTAAGCTTGAAAAAAAAATCAGAATAAAGAAGACCGGGCAGTACAGCCCGGTCTTAAATTTCGTCCTTAGTTGCCCCTTACAACTGATATACCTACCTATCATTCATATTGAATTCTTAACATAGCTTAAAGAGGTCACTCATCCTTTTTGTTCCTTATCTGATTTCTTCTGTGCCTGCCATGTATGGATAATATTTGGCACACCAACCATCATGGCCGCCATGAAACTCCACATCAAATAACGCCATTCACCTTTATAGATATAATCGTGAAAATCATCAGCTGTCCAACAAGCGCAAACCAGGATGCAATCCAGGCAAATTTCAGGTTTTCTTTCACAAATTTACCTCCCATTTGTTCATTTAACCTCAATGACAAATGCATAGACAGCATCTCCGTTATTCCAATTAGCAGACACACTATATACATAGGTCCCTTTATCTTTCGGCAGCTCAAACATATTTCCCTTTAACGGAACCTGAATATCTTTTTCATCATTTAGCCATCTGCTCAGAATAAATGGAATCCTTTAATGGTTGCTCATTGAAATCGATGGTAACCTCGGCTCCCGGGTCCGCTGAAAGCGGTTTTTGATTTTCAAATGATATTATTGCCGGCGCAGATAATGAATCTTCACAAATATTCTTCACTAGCGAGCTCCAGCAATACGTACCTCGAATGGCTGGCACTTCTTTTTCACCGATGGCAACGGCAGGTTCTGGCGGTCCTGCTGCGTATTCCTTCCCGAGTAAATATCCTCCGAAACCAATCAGAATGGCAACAACAACCGTGACGATGCTTTTTTTCATTTTTCTCTCCCCCTTTTTCTATAGATACGAAAAAAAGAGACCTAATCAGTCAGGTCTCTTGTTGTCTAATATGAAAGCTGTTCCGGCTTAATCGATCCGTCTTGGATTATTAATCGCTTGAAGCATTTTAGTTCCTTCCGTCATATCGCTTGAGCATAAAGGACAGGAAGGGGTTTCTGTACTTTTGAAATTGTCTCGAACCCAGGCATTGCAATCATCAGCTGTACACTCCCACACTTTTGTTTCCTCAGGGATTACTTCCTCAACATTTTTTCGATTGTACATTCCCGGCACACCTTTCGTATTAAGTCATTTATGTAACAAAAGGCTATCCGTTTCAATGGATAGCCTTTATAAACAAATCTTAAAGTTTAATTACGTTTTCAGCTTGAGGACCGCGAGCGCCTTCAGTTACGTCGAATTGTACGCTTTGTCCTTCTTCTAGAGTTTTGAATCCTTCGCCTTGGATAGCGGAGAAGTGAACGAATACGTCGTTTTCGCCTTCAACTTCGATGAATCCAAAACCTTTTTCTGCATTAAACCATTTTACTTTACCAGTTTTCATTTTGTTACCTCCAAAAATGTGTTAATAAACAAAATTCACCTATTATAAAATGTACCGCAATGTAAAAAGGTAACACTTTATAATAAGTGAACAATCAATTTACGGGTAATTTTATATAGATAAATAATATAGACTATTTTAACAACCAACCTGCGAAATGTCAATATGTTCGCTATCCACAATTATTTATATGCCATTGCTGCCAATCTTATTCATCTTTTTTCAGAATTTGGTTCTTACTCTCATTCAACTTCCTGAAATAGCCGATTCTCTCTTCCCTGCTGAAGCCTGCATTTAAACCGCTTGTGGATGGAGCCACAAAAACACGGCAGCCTATCCAATCTTCTGTCGTATAGAAGTAACCTTCCTGCAAGCCGGGCGTCACTTTTTCCTTATGGACTTGAAAGGCATGCCGAAAAGCCGTAATGCCGATGAAGCAAAGAATCTTCGGACGGTATTTCTTAATGGTTTCTTCAAGACGCACAGCCCCTTCCAGCATATCCTGCTTCGTCAGCTTAGATGCCGTTCTTGTCGGCTTCGCCACAATATCGGTTATGCCATACCGGTAATCCAGCAGCTTCGGTGTTTCATCCGGACGAAACTGATAGGGAGTCAAGCCTCCTAAATGGAGCGCCTTCCAAAACAGATTGCCAGGATTGGCGAAGTAATGACCGGCCAGTGCCGAAACTCTTCCCGGATTGATTCCGCAAAACAAGATATCTAAATCATAGTCAAGATAGACCGGCAGTCTTAATTGTTCAAAATCCTCCATTTACCTAGGCCCTCCCTAAAATATATAGATTATGCAGTTACTTTATCATATTCTTTTAGCAAATGCTGTTTGAGCAGTTTAAGGGTTAGACGTTGATAGCAAGTTGAGTAAGAATAGAATAAAGAGGCTGGGAATAGCTTATAAATGGTCCTGAAAGACGAACTTAAGAGACTTTGTTACTTATCAATGAGTTACGTTAGAAGAACAAGTTCGTTCCATTGCGCTACAGCCACTCGCTTTCCGCGGGGAGGAAGCAGAGCCTCCTCGGCTACGCCTGCGGGGTCTCAGCCTTTCCTCTATTTCCCGCAGGAGTCGAGTAGCCTCCACTCCATTCCACTGGTTATTCATAATGATATACAGAATGAACAAATCTATTGAAAACATCTAAAAAATCTAACCTATTAGACGAAATATAAGTAACGGCCTCTGCTTTAGTTTTGGTTGAAGCTTGTAACCTTGTGATTAGCGGAAGTATTCTTGAATACCAGAGCGGTCTCTTTTTGCCCATTAGCAATAATGTTGGAGAAAAAGAAAAAATGCCCATGTTTTATGAATAAACAGGGCATTTTTAGATTCAATTTACATGCAGCAGCGTTTATACTTTTTGCCGCTTCCGCATACACATGGGGCATTACGCGGGATTTTATTGTTTTTCACCGGAGCTTGCTTATCGCTTTCTTCCAACTGAGGAGCTAGCTCTAAAGGAGTGAAACCTTTCAAGACCCAAAGGCGTGTATGGTTGACGACCTTTGCGATTTGCTCAACGATTGCGTTAACATCCTTCTCAGTTTGAAGTTCAACTTTCTCCCCAAACCATTTAACAACTTCCTGCAAGCCATGACCGAATTGAACTTTATAAAGGAATTGTTCAATCAATTCATTAGCATAAGCCGCCTCCAGGGAGTACTTTTCCTGCAGGAATTGGCTGAATTCAGTCATTTCAGCTATTTTCTCAAAGCTTTCATAACGGTTAAGATTCAGCATGCTTTCTGCTGGTAGCGGGTAGTATTTTAAGTCTTCCCTTGCTTTGAGCACTTGTTTGAAGCTATCAAGCTCACGAATCGTTTGATGGATCAAATAACCATCCTTCATGTAGAACATTCCATAATAATCGGCAAGGTAGCTGATATAGTTGGTTAACCATTCTGCTTCGACCTCTTCTTCTAGATAAGCCTCAACCATTTTCTTAACCATCTCTAAATCGGCAAACCCGTAATAACGCACAATGCCAAAGAGGATATTGGATACCTTTTGATTCCGGTTCACAACGGCCATGATATCTTTTGGATCCAGGCTGAAGAATTGCTTCATCACTTCGTTCGGCATGATGACAATTGCCTGTTCATCCTGCTCGGATGGGTGAATATATCCGATACTAGATAAATAGAATACATCCTCAAGAGCGATTTGATCGATCGGCATCACTCCGCTCTTTGTCATTAGTGCCACAATCGATGTATACTGCTGTAAATCCATCATTCTTGTTCTTTCAGGCACGGATGCAGGAATGTGTTCCGCTAAGGCCTGAACGAGTTCCTTTTTCCTTAATGAACTCATATTTTTTAAATTTAGGTTACGTCGAATATTTTTAAGAGCATCCATCTTTAAGGCGTCTAATAACGTCTGCAGCTGGTACTCATCAACATGTGTAGCTGTTGTCATTCCATTTCCTCCATCATATCGTAAAACTTATTTTAAAATAGCACTCCGTCAAAGACCTTGATTTTACTACAAAATCCGCAAAAAATAAACTGTTCCTATTTTGTGAATATTCGCTTATTGCCCAAATAAAAAAGGGAGCCTGTCGTCCTTCAATTCCGAACAGCTCCCTTTAATCTATCAATGCTTTATGGTGACGTCAACCGTCTGCACGCCCCAAGACTCTGCTTCAGCTTGTCTTGGAATGAAGACATCTATCTTATTCCCTTTAATGGCTCCTCCGATATCTGCCGCAACCGCATGGCCATATCCTTCTACATACACCTCTGTCCCAAGCGGGATAACAGACGGGTCAACGGCGATGACCTTCGCATCAGGATTCGCTTTTAAATCGACTCCTGTATAGGTAACGCCGCTTCCTCCCTCACAATCTGCCGTATAGGCGGTGGCAGTGACGGTAATCACGGTTTCATCTGCACATGGTTCAGTCGTATCCTCCGTTTCGGCCACAGGCTCCTCTGCCATCTCTTCTTTTGGCGGAGCGACTGTTTCACCCTCGGTATCTGCAGCATTCTCCACAACAGGCATTGTTACTTCTCGCTCAGCTTCCGCCGCTTCTTCCTCGCTTGCATGAGGCTCTGCCTCTTTGGCGGAGTTGCTTGTTTCTCTCGTCTCAATGGCAATAGACATGCCAGTTTCCCCATCTACTTTATCCTGATCTCCCTTGGCCGCATGCTCTAAAGTCTTTTCTTGCATTAAATCATTGATGGTATATGGGTCAGCCATTTCTGTCTCCTCCTCATCCACCTGTCTATCAATCTTCATTGAAGATAGCTGGATCAACTCAGGGGATAGATAAGCTGTATCTTTGTCTATATCTAGTTTCTTCATGTTTTTTTCTTCCTTGTGCAGCTCTTTCGTCAAAGGCATTTCTTGATCTGCCGCATAAAGACACTGTGCGGAGCCAATGATTGAAGCACACGCTAAAAACGTCATACAAATTTTCTTCAAAACAATAATCCTCCTGTCTTTAGCCACTTTTTCAGGCAGGAATCATCGTACCAGCGAAGGCGGAGTTCTGTTAAGAACAAAACTGTAATAAGAGCATGACGTTATTTACACCAAGATTACAGTTATGTAACAAAATGACAGAAAAATCTTTTTGTAACCGTTCCACTCTGCTTCATTCTTGAATCTGGACATAGCTCTTTTTTCTCTGCTTTCACGCGATATAACCATTACTTACCACATGAAAATGCCGTCATTTTTATATTTTCGGGGCTTCTTCATCTCGCTCCCTTTCAAAAATAGGGATGATAATGATATAATTTGCTAGATACCAGTTAACGGAGGAATTTTATTACATGATAACAGTTAGTAATGTTGGTCTGCGTTTTGGCGACCGAAAATTATTCGAAGACGTAAATATTAAATTTACGCCTGGAAATTGCTACGGTTTAATCGGCGCAAATGGTGCAGGTAAATCCACATTCTTGAAAATATTGTCTGGAGATCTTGAGCCGCAGCAAGGGAATGTAAGCATGGGACCTGGCGAAAGACTCGCGGTCTTGAAACAAAACCACTTTGAATACGAGGACACAGAGGTCATCCAAGTGGTCATCATGGGCCATGCGCGTCTATATGAAGTGATGCAAGAGAAGGATGCTATCTATATGAAGGCCGACTTCACGGACGAGGACGGCATGAGAGCCGCAGAGCTTGAAGGCGAATTTGCGGAATTGAACGGCTGGGAAGCAGAGCCAGAGGCAGCCATCCTCTTGAAAGGCCTTGGCATCCCGGAAGAATTGCATAACAAGAAAATGGCAGAACTTGATGGCGGCGAAAAGGTTAAGGTTCTCCTTGCCCAGGCATTATTCGGCCAGCCTGATGTCCTTCTTCTCGATGAGCCGACGAACCACTTGGACATTAAAGCCATCCAGTGGCTGGAAGAGTTCCTGATCAACTTCGAGAATACCGTCATTGTCGTATCCCATGACCGTCACTTCTTGAATAAAGTATGTACCCATATCGCTGACCTTGATTTCGGAAAAATCCAGCTTTATGTCGGCAACTATGACTTCTGGTATGAATCCAGCCAATTAGCGCAAAAGCTGACAGCTGAATCCAACAAGAAGAAAGAAGAAAAAATCAAGGAATTGCAAGCCTTCGTCGCTCGTTTCAGCGCGAATGCTTCCAAATCCAAACAAGCGACGTCGCGTAAGAAATTGCTTGAGAAGATCACACTTGATGATATCAAGCCATCTTCCAGACGTTATCCATACGTACATTTCACGCCAGAACGTGAAATCGGCAATGACTTATTGCGTGTTGAAGGCTTATCCAAAACGATTGATGGCGAGAAAGTATTGAATAACATCAGCTTTACGATGAACAAAGATGATAAGATCGCTTTAATCGGAGCAAATGACAATGCGAAATCTGTCCTTTTCAAAATCTTGATGGGTGAAATGGAAGCCGATGAGGGCACTTTCAAATGGGGAATCACGACTTCCCAGTCTTACTTCCCTAAGGATAACTCTGAGTTCTTTGAAAACAGCGATTTAACATTAGTTGAGTGGCTCCGCCAATTCTCTCCGCAGGATGAGAGTGAATCCTTCTTGCGCGGTTTCTTAGGCAGAATGCTCTTCTCTGGCGAGGAAGTCATGAAGAAAGCCTCTGTCTTATCAGGTGGAGAAAAAGTCCGCTGCATGCTCTCTAAAATGATGCTGAGCGGCTCCAATGTTCTCTTGCTTGATGAACCAACCAACCACTTGGACTTGGAATCTATCACAGCCGTCAATAATGGATTGATCAATTTCAAGGGATCGATGATTTTCACATCCCATGACCATCAGTTCATCCAAACGATTGCAAACCGGATCATTGAAATCACGCCGGACGGGCTGATTGATAAGCAAATGACCTATGATGAATATTTGGAAACAGTGAAAAACTAATACCAAAACACAAAAGCCTGCATGAGTTAACTCATGCAGGCTTTATTCATGTCCTTCCAGGACTTCCACCCACTCTCCTTTGGCTAAAATGGAAAGGCTTTGATGAGAACTTGAACCGAAATTGTTCATGAACATGCGGAAACTGATGAGATGCACATATAACAACACATTACCCGGTGATAAAAGAAATGAATAGCACCGCTGGCTCTGCTTAAGAAACCAATATCAAAAAAGGGAATCCCGTCATAACAGGATTCCCTTTCAATCATTTTTTCAATAGTGGGACCTTCTCAAAAAACTCCCCGTAGTCATCCACATAGTAATCAGCCGAAGCCGCGTGGTTTTGGTATAGGCATGTCTGAATGTCCAGCTTTTTGGCCGGTATGATATCTAGTTCCCGGTCACCCACCACTAAGTCGATTCCATATTTCTCATGCAAATACCGGTAGCTCGCAGGGTCGGGTTTGCGCGGATACCCGTCATCGATTGCGACGATTTCCGTGAAATAACGGTCCAGATCATTTGCCTCGAGGATGGCCTGTGCAAGCGCCCGTTCCTTATGGGTCATGATAACATTCACATCGGCTGCCTCAAGCACCGCTTCTAAGCCAGGAAACGGCTTGAAATCCTCTGGCGCCAAACTTCTCTCAAGCTCTTTGATATGCTTAATTTGCTCCTCAGATAAACCGAGCTCCTTGAAGGCATGGCCGAAGGAAACCTTCAACAGGGCAAAGATTTCCTCATCCTGAAGGCCGCACCGGCTGGCCTCCTTGACCATTTTTGTATAGGCGGGATACGTATCCATCAACGTTCCGTCAAAGTCCCATAATATATTCATCTGGTTTCTCCTATTTCTTTACGGTTGTCCAGCCGTCCGCTTGAGTGACTTTTCCTTCTTTCATTAACCGTCCCAAGGCACGCTTAAACGCCGCCTTGCTCATGCCAAAACGCTTCTGAATATCCTCCGGGTCAGATTTATCCCAATATGGCATGCTGCCGCCGCGGCTTTCCAGATACGTGAGAATACCTTCTGCATCTTCATCCAGACGCTCATGAGTCCGCGGTAGAAGGGAACCATTCAGGCTGCCGTCTTCCTTCACGCCAATTACGCGGCCCTTAACGAGCTCACCTAGACGGGGCTCCACAGAACGTTCGCTTTCATGAACGAAGCAGCGATAGCCTTCCGTAGTCAAAATGAACGTTCCAACCTTCAAGAGGCGATAAGCACGTCCTTCAAACTCCTTATTCATGAGTGATTGCGGAGCTGGCTGGCTTAATTCCTGCGCAACTGTTTCTGTCGCGAGGCGCCCGAACAAACGGCCGCGGCTGTCTACCATAAGGGTTACATATAGCTCATCGCCGACCTGGGGCCATATACGTTTAATACGAGGAAGATCATCAGCTGAGATCAGCAAATCCTTCTGAAGACCACTGTTGAGGAATACCCCATGACTTGGGTGTACATCCACAACGGGCGCCCATCCGTATTCTCCTTCTATGATGGATGGAAGATGCATTGATGCGGTTAAGCGCCCTTCCTTATCATTGAACAAGAATACTTCGATTTCCTGGCCAATCTCAATCTCTCCGACAATCTCATTCGTGTGGAGCAATACATCCTCTTCACCATTGGAGAGGAAATAGCCGAAGGACACTTCCCTTTCCACTGTTAACTGTACTTTCATTCCTGGTTGTAATTCATTCATTTACATTCACCGCTTCCTTAAATTCAAAAATCCATTTATTTCATTATTACCTATTCTCCGATCAAATACGGACTGTTTGGGTCATGTTTTTTTCGATTTGTTTGAACAAGCTTTTCACTTCTGACCGCATAGCAATACGGACAACCGAACGGGCAAGTGTCATAGCTGCCCATATCAACAGATTCCATGCAACCGCATTCCGCCCGCTGGTATTTGTCCTTCTTGCCGGCTATATTCCTGTTAAGCACCTGTTCGATTTGTGATTTATCAATACAAGCCCCATGCTTTATTCCGTATTCATCCAAATTCGCCTGCTCCGAGCAGGTCACAACAGACATCCCGTTAGCAGAGGCGATACTGCTAAGCCCTTCTGTTAGGGCAGACAGCTTGTCTCCATTAGAAGGATTGAGCCAGTCAGAGAATTGATACCCCTTCTCTACTTCTAATCGCCCAAGCCTCCCCTTAGATTTAGCATAAAAATCCATGAAACTGATGGTTACTCTCCTCGTGCGCCCATTCAGCATACAAGCGATACGGTTGAACCGTTCAAGGTGACCATCCACATCCGTTTTATTGCTCAGAATGATGGGATCATATCGCCATATCATTTGTTCTGTCCCCAACAATTCCGCCAAACGCAGAAACGTGTCAATCCGGTAGGAAAGACTCGGAACACCAGGCTCAAGCTCATCAGGATAGTCATTTAATGTATAATGCATGAGCGCCTGATAGCCTTTTTCCACAAGCTCCGGGAGATGACGAAGGACCGGTCTTGGATTCTTTGACCAAAACACGATTGCATCGACGTCATTTGGTGCTAAGGAAACTCGTTTCGTTTGCTTCTTGTTATAGGGGTTAACTTTCATAAAGTATCCCGCCCTGATCCGGTTCATGAACCATTCAGAATAAAACGCCGGGATGTCTGTTCGCCTGCTCGCACTAATGATCATCGCATTTCTCTCCTCTTGTTTATCTTAAACGGAAATGTCCCTTTTGACAAAGAACCACCAAGCAACGCCATAAAAGAAGAAAAAATGTAATCCTAAGATAATCATAGAAAAGGAGAAACTCATTTCATCATAGACCGGCTTGTTCCCGAAAAAATACTGATCAAGCTTCGTATTCGCAAATAAGAGGAAGATTCCACCCTTCCATTCAAGCAAGCGAAAAACCTCTGTCACCATTTTTCCTCCAAGCAGGGCTGCCATGCCGAGACCGAT
Source organism: uncultured Bacillaceae bacterium (assembly GCA_904501845.1). GTDB lineage: Bacteria > Bacillota > Bacilli > Bacillales > Pradoshiaceae > Pradoshia. The sequence goes on from CAJGCH010000054.1 coordinate 11,922, forward strand.
TGAAAAGGCCCCGTTTTTGAAGACGACAGATACCATATACGTAAATGTGACAATCATAAAGGCTTCCGTGAATGCCATCGCGTATTTGAGCATAATCGCACTGAACATATGTCCATTTGCCCCAAATCCCTCAAATCCAAACAAGAGGCTGCCAAGCGCCATCGATGCAGCAAACGCAAGAATAAAGAGATATAGAAGATACAAGATGACTGTGAGCCATTTTGAAAATAAGAGTGCCGACCGTGAAATAGGCCGTATCATAATTAATTTCAGCGTTCCATTTTGATATTCATTGGAGAGTATGGTCCCTGCGACACCAATTCCCATAAATGAGATGACAATCAACGTACTAGCGATGATAGACATATAATTTAACATATTTCCATTGTTGACTTTCACTAAATCTGAGAAAAACATCGCCATTAGGCAAGCAAGCACTGGCATGACTAGCATGGAAAGCTGGATGAAGCGATTTCTTGCCAGACGATAATGCTCATTGACGAGCATGGATATCATTCTATTCTACCTCCTTTTCTGTCACCGATTGGAGGAATATTTGCTCAAGGTTCTGATTCTCATAAGCCAAATGATAGACACGAATTTGATTTTCAACAAGGATGGCATTGACTTCAGGGACTTCTGACCTTTCAATCATAAGCCGAATTCGCCCCTTGTCAGATGATAGAACTGAATAGCGCCCCCGCAATAATCCAGCAGCCTTCTCTTGCTCATCCGTTTCAATGACCAATACTTCTTCCCGGTCCGTCTGTCTAATATCCAGCAGCCTGCCATCCTTCATGATGGCAATCCGGTCGCAGAGCATCTCAACTTCAGACAGCAGATGCGTTGATAGAAAGATAGCAGTCCCTTCCTCCCGGGCGAGACGCAATAAATGCTCACGCAAATCATGGATTCCGCTCGGGTCCAGTCCGTTGGTCGGCTCGTCGAGTATCAGCAGCCTTGGTTTATGAAGAATGGCTTGAGCGATGCCGAGCCGCTGCTTCATGCCGAGTGAGTATGTATCTACCTTGTCATGGATGCTCCCTTCAAGTCCGACGAGCTCAACCACCTCAAGTATGCGTTCCCTCGTGATGCCCTTATATAGGTTAGCTACTAGCCAAAGATTCTGCCACCCTGTTAAATCCAGATAAAAGGCCGGGTTTTCAATTACTGCCCCAAGCTCCCTGATCGCCGTTCGGAATGAAG
>CAJGCH010000055.1 GCA_904501845.1 uncultured Bacillaceae bacterium
CAGCGCCATAATCCTAAAGGAGTGAGTATAGGGTGGTTTAGGAGGGAGAGAATGGCCCACATAGGATCTAAGGGTTGGTACGTAGTGAAATTAAAAGAGCTCGGTGTAACGAAACATCCGATTGAGCGCCGGAAACTGGAACAATATAAAACATACATACTCCGGCAGCTTTATGAGCAAACAATGGAAAAGAACAGAATATCCCCGCCTATGTAAAAAGTGCGTGACAGGTATGCAAAAGTAATTTGCCCTGTCACGCACTTTTTATGCTTCTTTTGCTCCATAAATGGACATTTCAGCCGACATCTCTGTATCAAACCGCTTCTGTGCCAACGTGAAATGGTCTTTTGAAATCTCAAAAAGGTCGTATATAGGTCCCTCTGCATTAATTTCTTCATATAGCGCAGCACGCGTTTCATTTGCGGCAAGCGTATATGGTATTTTTAATGCAGCTTTTAAGGAACGAACATTATTCTTTCGAATGCGAAGGAAAACCGTCTCAATATTTAAGGTGAAAAACAGTTCTTCGAAGAACTGCTGTTTAGCTAAGGCATTAAATCCTTTCCCATGATAGGGCTTCCCTAACCAAGTGCCTAAGAAACCGGCATTGTTTGAAATATCGTACAGCGTAATGGTCCCGATTGGATTACTCCATTCATCGAGGATGGTGCGAGAGATGAGCTCTCCGCGTTCCTCAGCTTCAATCATCTGCTTAGTGATGAACAAGTACTCCTCATATTGCTTTGTTTTATGACGAACAAAGGGATAGACATCAGGGTGGGTCATCAAATCAAAAAGAACAGGACAGTCAGATAGATCACGTTTCTTCAACATACAGATCGCCTCCGTATGAGGGCAGCCGCTAACCTGCGATTTCCCCTCGAAATTTTTTAAAGTAGATAAAAAATTTCGGGGTGGGAATCGAACCCACTAGGACCATTACTGGTGGCGCACCATTTGCCTTCCCTAATTTTTGCTTTATGAAATTATATTACTGCAAGTATCATACAAGAATTTTTTCAAAAAGAAAATAGGTTTTATTCGTCATTTTTCGTAATATTTATCTTCGTAATTTTCCAAAAAAACAAGGCTAGAATATCCCTGCTGTTTGCAGGATGAGAATGAGGATTCCAAGTGCTATGACATACAGGGCAAAGGGTTTTAATGAATGATTTTTGATGTATTTAATCATCCAGGACACAGCCAGATAGCCGAATACCGCCGCGCATAAAGTTCCGACAAGAAGCCCTTTAAAGCTGATAGCTTCCACTGATCCGTTTAAAAGATCTGCACCTTTGAACAAGATTCCCCCGAAAATAACCGGAATGGATAAAAGGAAGGAAAAGTAGGCGGCTGTCTCTCTGTTTAGGCCGCTCATCAAACCAGCCGCGAGCGTGAAACCAGAGCGTGAAATGGCAGGGAAAATAGCGGCAGCTTGGAATATGCCGATGAACAGGGCGTTTTTATAGGTGATGTCCTCCATCCCTTTCGTTTGCTTTGGCATAATATCGGCCCACCATAAAATAAGCCCGGTGACGAGGAACTCCCACCCGATTGTAACACCGCTCTTTGAAATCTCCTCAAAGAAATCGTTCAATAGAACCCCTGCAAATACCGCCGGCAAAGTGCCGATGATTAACAAACCTGTCATTTTAGAGAAGGGATTTCGCAGCAGCTTCATAATCTCATGCCAATAAAAAATGAGCAGGGCAAGCAAGGTACCCGTATGCAGCAAGGTATCAAGGAGAAGGCCAGCCTCGTCCAATCCGAAAAGATGCCGCCCGATATATAAATGCCCTGTGCTTGAGATGGGCAGAAACTCTGTCAACCCCTGGATAATGCCAAGAATCATGGCCTTCCATTCAGCAAACATATTTTCTCATCCTTTCTATGTCTGAATTCATATCTACATCATTGTATGTACTGGCTGTATTTGGTATGAGATTTTTGGAACATTTAAGGGCATTCTAACGTAATTATCGATGAGATAGTTTAGAGGAGGAAAGAAAATGGTACATAGCGAAGATAAAATCTGGGCAGGGGCTGTCTATTTAAGCAGTTTTGTTTTTGTCTTGTTCGGGCCGCTGGTCATTTGGCTGTTGAAAAGAAAGGATTCGGACTTTGTCGATTATCATTGTAAAGAATACTTCAATTTCTTAATCAGCTATACGATCTATTGGCTTGTTGCCTTTATTCTTGCTTTTGTCGGTATTGGCATTATTTTAGCGTGGGCAATCAGCATTTATGTTCTTGTCTTCACCATCATTGCCGCAGTGAAAGCGTTCAACGGTCAATACTATCAAATCCCGCTGATTATCCGGTTTATTAGGTAATTACTGCAGGTGAGGATGACTCACCTGTTTTTTTATGCCTTTATGACTGGATCGTCTCTAAACTATGAAAGCTAAATCAACAGGAGAGATGATAGACTTTTAAATTGATGGATCTGCGACTAATTTTGATTAAGATACATAGACTAGAATGATAGATGCTTGAAGCCAAACAAGTTGGTGGTGAAAGGGTTGACGATAAAGGAATATTATAACCATATCCTAAAAGTGCATAAGGGTGAATCCTTGGCGTATTTCCTCGCTTCCGGGTTCTGCTTTGGGTTGCTTTTTTTCCTCACTAAAGGACATTTTCTGTTCAGCGGATTAGCGATCATGCCATTTCTGATCCTGGGATGTGTGTCTTTAAATAAGTTGGGAATTCTTTACTTGAGAAGAGGAGAACTTAGGGAAAGCGAAGAGTGGAGGGAATCATCTCCCTTAGGAGAATCACAATTGTTCATCGCTTTTTTGCCTTCACCAACGCTGCATTTGATTTTTTTCACCTTTGATGGAGTATATGCCGGAAGCTTAAAGGATAAACGGAGGAATATCTGGATGTGGTTGATGCCGGCACCGCTTCTTCTGTTTATGCCGAGAAGATATGTGCTGTCTGATAATGAAGGGAATACGGTAGCAGAATATAAGGTGCGTCATGGCGTGAATGGATCCATCTCTATCTTAGATGCCAACAGCCGTGAGATTGGTGTGTATAAGCAGGGAATCAGGACAAGCGGTGTAACGAATGAATACGGCATCAGGCAGTATGAAGGAAAAATGGAGCATGCAGCAGCTTTCAGGATAGTGCAAGCGAATGAGAGCCGCCCATTCGCTGAATATAAGAGCGGATGGATGCCATTCTTTATGAGTGCGCGCTTCCTAGACGCGAATATGCCAGTCTTGACGTTTACGGATGCGACGGAGGATGAAAAGCGAATTGCCATGAGTTATTGTGTGGATTATTTGCAGGGCCAAAATCATTGAATGGAGAAAATCATATGGTTTGTCTCCGCTTTTATCATATAATAGAGGAATAGTTTTCTGTAAATGGAGCATATGCTGAAGGGAGATAAAGGTAGTGAAATTTGATGTGATCAAAGTGCATGGGTCTAATAATGACTTCTACTTAATTGACGAGATGAGTACAGAATTGCCTCTCACAGAAAAGGAGAGGAGCGCGCTTTCCGTCACTGTTTGCATGAGGACGGGAGAAAATGGGGCCGATGGGATTTTATTTGTACAAGCCTCAAATACGGCTGATGCTAAGATGAGAGTGTTTAATGCAGACGGGACTGAGGCATCTATGTGCGGAAATGGCCTCCGGTGTGTCGGGCGATATGTTTCCGAGAAGCTTGGGAAAGATGAGTTAGTCATTGAAACGATGAAGGCTGACCTGGCGGTAAAAAAAGAACCTGAAATCTACCAGGACATTCCGACATACAGAGTGGAGATCTCACCTGTGCTAAAGTCTACGAAGGATCTGCCGATGAATACAGAGATGGAGGAAATCATTCATGAACGTCTGCCGTTCTTGGATGAGGAACTTATCTTCACGGCATTATCCGTGCCAAATCCTCATCTTGTATCAATCGTCAGCAGGGATGTCCTCAAATCGGACAAGCAGGAGAAACTCGCGAAATATGTGAATGGGCAGAATGAATGGTTCCCCGATGGCGTGAATGTGAGCTTCATTAATGTCATCGGTGACAAAAATATCTTTGTACGTACATATGAACGCGGCGTAGGCTTCACGAATGCGTGCGGAACCGCAATGTCCGCATCAAGCCTTGTGACGAAGTGGGAGGAAAACCTGGAGGATGAGGTCCTTCTTAACGTGTATAATCCAGGCGGGATGGTGAAATGCCATGTTCATGACTCCGCTGAGAAAACGTGGATTGACCTGATTGGAAATGCAACCTATGAGTACAAGGAAACATTGGAAGCGGACCTTGAACATAATACTGTTCATTTTGGAGCAAAAGAGAGATATGAAGACGAGGCAAAAGCCTATGATGCATTCGTAAGCCATGTAAAGGAAATCGTTGGATCAATCTAGTAGGTTACTTAATCATGTAAGGTGTGTGATCGATCGTGCTATCAAATGGACGATTTCAATTTAGAGCAGGGAGATTGCTCCTTTCCATCATCCTGCTGGCAGGCCTAACCTATCTTTTTATTGATCTCGCCAAAGGGATTGATGGAGATAGCCTTTATCGATTCGATATGGGAATTATTCAAGTAGTGCAAGGAAGCATTAATGATTTAAGCACAAAGCTCCTGCTTTTATTGACAAGTCTCGGGTCAGTGAAGGGGAATGCGGTGCTGGTTATCTTGTTTTCAATCTGGTTTATCTGGAAAAAGCAATATTTGAGCACAGCTTTTCTCATATTTGTAACTCTTTCAGGAGGCTTCGTTAACCGCTATTTAAAATGGACCTTTCAGCGTGAGCGTCCGTCCTTAAATCCGCTTGTTGTTGAGAATGGATTCAGCTTTCCGAGCGGGCACTCGATGTCCTCTTTCATCCTATATGGGGCTTTAATGATTATCGCCACACGGATGACAAGGAATTGGAATGTCCGTATCCCAATCTACTTCGTTAGCGGAATGATGATTCTGCTTATGGGGTACAGCCGCATTTATTTGGGTGTTCATTATCCGAGCGATGTGCTAGGTGGGTATGCAGCAGGCGGTGTCTGGCTGATTATATCAGCATGGGTGTTCAATTACGTGGAATTCCTCGGAAGTAAGAAGAAAAGATAAAAACGAAAGAAATCCTCCTTGTAAATGGCGCTTAAATGAGCGTGACAAGGAGGATTTTTTGCTGATTTGGAATTGGAAGCTTATTTTGTTCCGCACACACAAACGGCGGTACATGGGTTGAGCTCTTTTTCCATCGTTCGGATAGAATGGAAGCCTGCCAGCTTCATAAAGGCCGATATTTCAAGGGCTAAATTCCTCGCCTGTTTGACAGTCGCTTCCTTTTGCCGGGGCTGAACTGTTATGGAGATCGTTCCGTCTTTTTTCAGAAGGGAATATAATTTTTGGAGGGATTGTTCTTTGTCATCCCACATAGGAAAACTATTGACACTGTATATGCGGTCATATTGATTCTCGGCAATGACGTCTTGGGCAGTTCCTTTCTTGATGGAAAGTCGGCCGCTTTTGATTGAGTCCTCATTCCTCTCTTTAGCTAGCTCTACCATGGCTTCTGATGGGTCATAACCAGCGGCTTGGCATTTGGGGAAGGAGGACAGAAGCTTATGCAGGCCTTCACCAGGTCCGAATCCAATCTCAAGGACTGTATCCCCGCTAGTTATCCCAAGCTCCTTAAATGTCCAGTCATATAAAGCTCCATTTTCAATTGCCATCACTTTCCCGGCCGCTTTCCCTACTAATCCTTTGGGTTCTTTAAATTGTTTGGATATGAACTCTTTCATGCTAATATCACCTCTGTGATTACCTACCCGAAAGTAAAGGGGTGATAACTTTTTGGGAATAATTTTCTAAATAAATTGAAATTACTGAAAAATTGTAGTAAATTTAATAAACAATCCAATATTTTCTTATCTAGAGAGGCGGAGGGACTGGCCCGTTGAAACCTCAGCAACCTGGACCAAATCTGGTGTCCAAGGTGCTAAATCCAGCAAGCTTAGCTTGAAAGATGAGTGCCGTACTGATCAAGGGGCTTTCATTTTGAAAGGCTCTTTCTTTATAATCGGTTATCCATCTGCACACTCAAGGGGAGGGAAAATCATGAATTTACTAGAGAGACTTAAGGGAGAAATCCTTGTAGGAGATGGAGCCAGCGGGACCTTACTCTATTCTTTTGGGATAGATACATGCTATGAGGAATTAAACCTTACCAATCCGGAACGTATTATCGGATTGCATAAGGAATACATAGAAGCAGGTGCCGACCTCATCCAGACAAACACCTTTGGGGCCAATTACCATAAGCTAAAGCGCTATGGGCTCGAAAGGGAAGTTGCTAAGATAAACAGAGAGGGGGTCCGGCTCGCTAAGGAAGCGGCAGACGGTCAAGTTTATGTACTGGGGACGATTGGCGGTCTCCGGAGTGTACGTAAATCTGAGCTTAGCCTGAAGGAAATCAGCAGACATTTCAAGGAGCAGCTTGATGCGCTGCTTCAAGAGGAACCGGATGGATTGCTACTGGAAACCTATTATGACCTCGAGGAATTATTGTATGTGCTTGCAATTGCAAGAAAGGAGACAAACTTGCCGATTGTCGCCAACATTTCCTTGCATGAGGTAGGTCTCCTCCAGAACGGCATGCAAGTCAAAGATGCCTTTGACCTCATTAAGGAAAATGGGGCGGACATCATTGGCTTGAATTGTCGGATGGGGCCGTATCATATGATTCGCTCGTTTGAGGAAGTGCCATTAAAGCCTGAGGCGCTATACTCTGCCTATCCGAATGCGAGCCTGCCGGACTTGGAAGAAGGGCGCTATGTTTACTCGACGAACGCCGATTATTTTACGGATGCCGCAAAACAGCTGATTGAGCAAGGAGTACGCTTGATAGGCGGCTGCTGCGGAACTACTCCTGATCATATACGTGCCATTAAAAAAGGTATCCTCGGCCTTGTACCGCTGAGGGAGAAGAAAGAGGTCATCAGCCGGAAGAGCCATGTATATACATATGACTTTAAGCATCCAGCAAAGCAAACCATTTTAAATAAAGTGAAGCAGGATTCGACCATCCTTGTGGAGCTGGATCCGCCAAAAACGCTCGGGGTAGAGGAATTCATGAGGGGCAGCAAATACTTGCACGATATGGGCGCCGATACGATCACACTTGCAGATAACTCATTAGCTTCGCCGCGCATATCGAATGTCGCGATTGCCACGATGCTGAAGTCGGAACATAAGAAAAATCCGCTCGTTCACTTAACTTGCCGTGATCACAATCTAATTGGCCTGCAGTCCCATTTGATGGGTATGCATACTTTAGGGCTGAACGAGGTTCTTGTCGTCACAGGTGACCCATCTAAGATTGGGGACTTCCCTGGAGCGACCTCTGTCTATGATTTATCCTCGATAGATTTGATTTCATTGATTAAGCAATTCAATGCAGGTACCTCCTATTCGGGGAAACCTCTCGGCGGGCAGACGAATTTTGAGGTTGCCGCAGCATTTAATCCGAATGTGAAGTATATTGACAAGGCAGTGGTAAGAATGGAGAAGAAAATCAAGGCAGGGGCAGATTATTTCCTGACACAGCCGGTCTTCTCAGTCGAAAGAATCCGCGAGGTCTATGAAGCAACCAAGCATATTAAAGCACCGATTTTCATCGGAATCATGCCGCTGACGAGTTACCGCAATGCGTCTTTCTTGCATAATGAAGTTCCGGGAATCACCCTGCCGGAGCAAGTACTGCGGGCGATGGAGAGTGCGGGGACGGACTCGGAAGCATGCATGCGGGAAAGCCTTGCCATTTCCAAGGAGCTCTTGGATGCGGCGGCAGAATATTTTAATGGACATTACATCATCACACCTTTTATGAGGTATGAACTAAGCGGGGAACTTGTGTCCTATGCCAGCAAGAAGAAATCAGTCATAAGCGGGGAAGTGTTTGAACGATGAATGCACATAAATTGAAAGAATTACTGAATGAGAGAATTGTTATTTTAGACGGGGCAATGGGGACGATGATCCAAGCGCTCAATCTTACTGAAGAGGATTTTGGCGGAGAGGAATTTGATGGGTGCAATGAGTACTTATCCATCACAAGACCAGATGCAATCAGGTCTATCCATGAGAAATACTTGCTTGCTGGCGCCGATATTATTGAGACAAACACGTTTGGGGCGACTCCAATTGTTCTTGATGAATACGGCCTGGGGCATCTTGCTTATGAGCTTAATGTGAAGTCAGCTCAGCTGGCCAGAGAGGCAGTGGAAAATATCGGGGCGGAGGCAGGAGTGCGGTTTGTCGCCGGGTCGATGGGTCCAACAACCAAGACCCTGTCTGTCACAGGAGGGACGACGTTTGAAGTCCTGGTCGAATCCTATGAAACTCAAGTGAAGGGTTTGATTGATGGCGGGGCAGACCTTCTCCTGCTTGAGACAAGCCAGGATATGCTGAATGTGAAGGCTGCCTATATCGGGATGCAGAATGCGTTTGCTCTAAAAGATGTTGAGCTTCCTCTTATTCTATCAGGGACAATTGAACCGATGGGAACAACGCTTGCGGGCCAGAGCATTGAGTCCTTTTACATATCTGCATCACATATGAACCCCTTGGCGATCGGTCTTAACTGCGCTACCGGTCCTGAGTTCATGGCAGAGCATTTGCGCAGCTTGTCAGAGCTGACGCCGAGTGCTGTCAGCTGTTATCCGAACGCCGGTCTCCCGGATGAGAACGGTCAATACAACGAAACGCCGCAATCGTTATCGAAGAAAATTAAGCAATTCGCGGAAAAGGGATGGATCAATATTGTCGGAGGCTGCTGCGGCACTACACCGGAGCATATTAAGGCAATTGCCGAAGCTGTGAAAGGAATAGAGCCGCGCAAGGCACCGGAGCCCGAGATGAAGCATATGCTCTCAGGCATTGAAGCGCTGACCTATGATGAGTCGATGAGGCCATTATTTGTCGGGGAACGTACAAATGTCATCGGATCGCGTAAATTCAAACGCCTCATTAAGGATAGAGCTTTTGAGGAGGCGGCAGAAATCGCCCGCGCGCAGGTCAAAAAGGGGGCCCATGTCATCGATGTATGCCTTGCTGATCCGGATAGTGACGAGGTAATCGATATGGAAGAATTCATGAAGGTCGTCACCAATAAAGTGAAAGTGCCTTTCGTGATTGACTCGACGGATGAAGAGGTAATAGAACGGGCGCTTCGCTATTCACAAGGGAAGGCCATCATTAACTCGATTAATCTGGAGGACGGAGAAGAGCGTTTTGAGAAAATCATTCCGCTCGCCAAGCGATATGGTGCAGCACTGGTCGTCGGGACGATTGATGAGAAGGGGATGGGGGTCACGGCAAGCCGCAAGCTTGAGGTTGCACGCCGTTCCTATGAGCTGCTGACAAAGAAATATGGGATTCATCCAGAGGATATCATTTTTGACCCGCTCGTATTTCCTGTCGGCACAGGGGATGAGCAGTACCGTAACGGGGCTGCTGAAACAGTCAAAGGACTTGCGGCGATTAAGGAAGAATTTCCGGGGACACTCACGATTCTTGGAATCAGCAATGTCTCCTTCGGCCTTCCCTCTGAAGGAAGGGAAGTGCTGAATGCTGTCTATCTGTACCATTGCACAAAGGCCGGACTTGACTATGCCATCGTCAATACAGAGAATCTGCAAAGATTTGCCCTCATTCCAGAAGAGGAAATCAAACTGTCGGAAGGATTATTATTCCACAATTCTGATGACACACTCTCGAAATTTGTGGAATTCTACCGCACAAAGAAACCTGTGCAAAAGGAGCAGAAAGAGAAGCTTCCGCTGTTAGAACGTCTCCCTGAATATATTATAGAGGGAACAAAGGAAGGTCTTAAGGAAGATATAGAAGAAGCCCTTGCAGAAGGAATGGCCCCGCTTGATATCATTAATGGCCCCTTAATGTCCGGAATGGCGACTGTCGGGGAATTGTTTAATGATAACCAGCTGATTGTCGCAGAGGTTCTTCAAAGCGCGGAGGCAATGAAGGCGGCGGTCTCTCAGCTCGAGCCGCTGATGACAAGCTCTGGTGATAAATCGGTCAAAGGCAAAATGGTGCTTGCAACCGTAAAAGGAGATGTCCATGATATTGGCAAAAACCTTGTTGATATTATTTTAAGCAATAATGGCTATGAGGTCGTGGACCTTGGCATCAAGGTGAACCCGCAAACCCTGATAGAAACGGTGCGGAAGGAGAACCCGACCATCATTGGTTTATCCGGTCTGCTTGTGAAATCAGCTCAGCAAATGGTCATCACAGCACAGGACTTGAAGGAAGCGGGAATCAATACACCAATCATCGTCGGCGGTGCGGCCCTGACAAGGAAATTTACCGGGAATAAAATTGCCCCTGAATATGATGGGCCTGTCGTCTATGCAAAGGATGCGATGAATGGGCTTGATCTCGTGAACCAGCTGCATGACAAAGAAAAACAAAAGGATTTTCTTCCCTCCCAAAAAGAAGAGAAAACAAGTGAGAAGGAGCCTGCACAGGTTAATGCTGTGGCTATTGAGGGCGCAGAGAGACCAGAAAAGACTGTGCGAGACGAACAAAATCCACCTGTGCCAGAGGACCTAGAGCGGCATATATTAAGGGATTATCCGCTGAAACAGGTGTACCCGTATATTAATAAGCAAATGCTGTTTGGCCATCATTTTGGCTTAAAAGGCAATATCGATAAGCTCATTGCAGAAGAAGACGCAAGAGTGATGAGCCTGCTGAATATTGTCAATGAAATTGTCGAACAGGATTTAATCAAGCTGAATGCAGCTTATCAGTTCTATCCGGCAGCAAGTGAGGGTAATACGCTAAAAATCTATGCCGATGAAAATAGGACAGAGGTCATCGAAAGCTTCACCTTCCCAAGGCAAAGGAGGACACCATATCTTTGCTTAGCCGATTATGTGGCGAATGAGGAAGCTAATACACGTAATCACGTCGGCTTCATGATTGTCACGAGCGGCAAGGGTGTGAAGGAAATCGCTGACCAATGGAAGCGGGACGGAGAGTACTTAAAGAGCCACATCATCCAAGCGCTCGCCCTTGAAGCGGCAGAAGGATTCGCCGAACGGCTGCATCATATGATGCGGGATGCCTGGGGCATCCACGATTCCGTCGACATGACGATGAAGGAGCGCTTCAGTGCCAAATACACAGGCCAGCGCTACTCATTCGGCTATCCAGCCTGTCCGAACCTCGAAGATCAAGAAAAGCTATTTGGGCTTTTAAAGCCAGAGGACATTGGAATCCGTCTTACGGAAGGGTTTATGATGGAGCCGGAGGCATCAGTATCCGCGCTCGTGTTCTCGCATCCGGATGCACGGTATTTTAATGTGGATAGCCGGGGTTAATAGAATGAAATAACGACGCTGGAAGGATGAATCCTTCCAGTGTTTTTATGTTGATTGATTTGAATATTGTGAGACAGATGTCCTGCAGGTGAGAAAGCCTGTACTTTGCTTTGGGAAGGAGCGTGAAGGGTGGACGAAAGGTGGGGATTGTCAGAGAAAACCCACCCTTCGTCCAGGCTTCAGGTAGGAAAGGTGGGAAAAGGGTGGTCAAAAGGTGGGGAAAGCCAGGCAATTCCCACCCTATGCCCAGGCAAAGGGTATAAAGGGTGGGGAAAGGGCGGTCGAAAGGTGGGAAAAGCCAGGCAATTCCCAGCCTATGCCCAGGCAAAGGTTATGAAGGGTGGACAAAAGGTGGGAATCGTCAGAGAAAGCCCAACCATTTCAATATAAAAGCCGGGTAATCTTCACTAATCCGCCAATAACCAAATAAGAATAGAAACACTGAAGCTCCCTCTTCCTCTAGGCATCTATCACTTCAATGCGTTGGTGCACGGGTGAATGGATATTCATTATTACATCAATATCATTCTTTTAAACATGAAAGTTCATAATTTTTTCATTTTTGAGCACAAAACTTTGAGTGTTGTAGCCAAATCATGGTAGAATAATGTCGGAAATGTTTTATCCTTCCGACTTATTAGAAAGATTATTACAATATATTATTTTGGTCGAAAGTTTAAAGCAAAACAAAGGATAACAGGGGGATTTCTCGATGAAACCTAATACACCTGAAACGACTAACCCTTGGCTCGATTTTCAAGGTCCTAACTTGGGATATGTTCAGGAAATGTACGAAGTTTTCGAAACGGATCCGGCTTCGGTCGATCCGGAATTAGCGAGTTTATTTGAGCAGTGGGGGCCTCCAATCGTTGAGGAAGCTGGTCAAATAAGGGAGAACAGCAATCAAGCGTTTACAGCAAAGGGGTATGGTGCATCCGATTTTCTTTATAAGGTTGCACAAGCAGTAAAATTGGCAGAGGATATTCGCAAAAATGGTCATATGGCCGCAGATATCTATCCGCTATTTAAGAGGGATCAAGACGACATCGATTTTGATTTAAATCAGTACGGTTTGACGACTGAAGATTTGAAAGCGATGCCAGCTTCAATTATTAGTGAATTTATACCAAAAAAATTGACAAATGGCTATGAAGCTATTGAATATTTGAAAATGCTTTATACGAGGACGATTTCATTTGAATTAGATCATGTTCATGACCTCGAAGAAAAGAAATGGCTCACGCAAATGGTCGAAAGCACGGCTTCAGGCTTTAAGCTTCCGGAGGATAAGAAGAAGCGTATCCTGAAACGTCTGACTGAGGTGGATGGATTCGAGAAGTTCCTTCATAAAACCTTTGTTGGCCAAAAGCGTTTCTCTATAGAGGGTGTTGATTCCCTCGTACCTCTTTTAGATGAGATTGTTTCTAAATCGGTTCGTGGCGGAACGAAGTCTATTAATATAGGAATGGCTCACAGAGGAAGATTGAATGTGCTTGCCCATGTTTTGGGTAAACCTTACAAAAACATATTCTCTGAGTTTCAGCATGCGCCTAACAAAGAACTTGTCCCTTCAGAAGGATCAATTGGGGTTACCTTCGGATGGACAGGGGATGTGAAATATCACCTGGGTGCTGACAGGAAAATCAAGGAAGAAAATACAAGGGAAGCAGTCATCTCGCTTGCCAATAATCCAAGCCATCTTGAGTTCGTGAACCCGATTGTCAATGGCTTC
>CAJGCH010000056.1 GCA_904501845.1 uncultured Bacillaceae bacterium
AAGCGCTTCAGCGCGCCGACCAAATCCACTACTCTGAAGGCAAGGAAGATATCGACTGGTTCCAGCCGATTGTAGCAGATGCAGAAGCCGGCTTTGGCGGACAATTGAACTGCTTTGAGCTCATGAAAGGCATGATTGAAGCAGGTGCGGCAGGCGTCCACTTCGAAGACCAGCTCTCCTCTGAAAAGAAATGCGGACATTTAGGCGGAAAAGTATTGTTGCCGACACAAACAGCTGTCCGCAACTTAATCGCAGCACGCCTTGCAGCTGATGTCATGGGTGTACCGACCATCCTGATCGCCCGTACAGATGCCGATGCAGCTGACCTGATTACAAGCGACATCGACCCAACGGACCTTCCATTTATCACGGGAGACCGTACACCAGAAGGATTCTTCCGCACAAAAGCGGGCATCGACCAAGCGATCGCTCGGGGACTATCCTACGCGCCATATGCTGACTTAATCTGGTGCGAAACATCAGAACCGAATCTTGAGGATGCCAAGAAATTCGCTGATGCGATTCACGAGAAATTCCCTGGCAAAATGCTTGCCTACAACTGTTCACCATCCTTCAATTGGAAGAAAAAGCTGGATGACGAAACAATCGCGAACTTCCAAAAAGAAATCGCTAAAATGGGCTACAAATTCCAATTCGTTACCCTTGCCGGCTTCCATGCCCTTAACCACAGCATGTTCGAATTGGCAAGAGGCTACAAAGAACGCGGCATGGCTGCATACTCCGAGCTGCAGCAAGCAGAATTCGCAAGCGAAGCAAATGGCTACACAGCCACAAGACACCAACGCGAAGTCGGAACAGGCTACTTCGACGAAGTCGCCCAAGTCATCACTGGCGGAACTTCCTCCACAACGGCTCTCAAAGGATCCACGGAAGAAGAGCAATTCCAGAAAGCTTAATAGAATGTGTACAGACCGAACCCTTTTGGGGTTCGGTTTTTTTTGCGGGTAGAGAGGGAGGAAGCCTAGCCAACAGGTTTGAAGGATGTTCGAAAGGTGGGAAAAGCCAGGCAAAGCCCACCCTATACCCAGGCAATGGGTAGGAAGGATGGGGAAAGGGTGGTCGAAAGGTGGGGAAAGCCAGGCAATCCCCATCCTATGCCCATGCATCAGGTGGGAAGGATGGGGAAAGGGTGGTCGAAAGGTGGGGAAAGCCAGGCAATTCCCATCCTTTGCCCATGCATCAGGTATGAAGGATGGTCAAAGGGTGGTCAAAGGATGGGAATCGTCAGAGAAGGCCCACCCTATGCCCATACAACCGGCATGAAAGACGGTAGAAAACCAAGACAATCCAAGTCGCTCCATCATAACCGTCACTCCAAAAACTACCATAAATGTGTCGATCTATCAAAAAATACATATCTATAAAAATAAAATAATATACTTTATAATCTAAATGTATAGACATTTAAGAAAATTGAGCTATAATTAAAAATGTAAGCGGTTAATTTGGATTAAAATTCTATCAAAAAGAGGTTGATACACATGAAAAAGATTCTCTTAGCTTGCAGTTCTGGTATGTCAACGAGTTTATTGGTTACAAAAATGGAGGCCCATGCGAAATCCATTGGGGATGAGGCGAAGATTTGGGCAGTTGGCCAGGATAAGGCGAAGCAGGAAATGGCGGAGGCAGATGTTGTGTTGATTGGACCGCAAATGAGCTTTTTGAAAGGTGATTTACAGAAGGAAGCTGAGAAGTACGGAATCAAGGTTGATGTGATTGACATGATGGCGTATGGCATGGCTGATGGGAAGAAAGCATATGAACAAGCTCTTTCTTTAATAGGTGATAAATGATGGAAAAATTACAACTGGATCAACTGACTGATGAGCAGATTAGTTTTCAGCTTATACTTCATAGCGGGAATGCGCGTGCAAAGGTGATTCAAGCACTGCGTGAATATAAGGATGGCAATGAGAGCGGAGCAGATGAATTAATTGCGCAGGCAGAAACGGATCTTAGCATTGCGCATGATATTCATTTCCAAATGGTGCAAAAGGAAGCATCCGGGAATCAAATTCCATATTCACTCCTTTTGATGCATTCGGAGGACCATTTGATGTCCACGTTGACGATGAAGGAATTGGTGAAGGAGTTATTGGAAGTCTTCAAGTCTCAAAAGAAATAAGATACTAGAAGCTCTTAAGATGCCCTCTAAAAAGAGGGGTGATCTTATAGAAGATTCGACTGGGGGAAAAGTTGATGTTTGATAAAATAAGCAGTTTCCTAGTGCCGATTGCAGGAAAGCTTAATAACAACAGATATTTAAGTGTTTTGCGTGACGCTTTTATGTTAGCGTTTCCATTGACTGTGTTTGGTTCCATGGTAGTCGTATTATTGAACCTGCCGTTCTTGAACAAATTTTTGAATGATGGTACCATCGCAACTCTCTCTAATACATTCGGTGTTGCGCAGAGTGCGACAATGAGCATTATGACTGTCTTCGTTGTGTTTGGTATAGGGTATTATTTATCGAAAAGCTATAATGTGGAGGCTGTTTTCGGCGGAATTGTAGCGCTGGCATCCTTCCTGTTCTTGACACCGTTCACCGTTGAAACAGCAAGCGGGGAAGTCGTCACTGGTGTTCTTTCGTTAGATCGCCTAGGGGCTAAAGGGATGTTCCTTGGCATGATTTCGGCATTCGTTGCGGGAGAGATTTACCGTAAAATTGTGCAAAAGGATATTGCCATTAAGATGCCTGCCGGCGTACCGCCAGCTGTATCTAAATCCTTTGCAGCATTGATTCCAGCATTCATTACTTTAACAATCTTTTTAGTTATTCATGCAGTGGTAGCTCTCGTATTTGAAACGAATCTTCATGATGTTATCTATAGTGTGCTTCAAAAACCGCTGACAGGTTTAGGTTCTGGTTTGATTCCAACCTTGGTTGTTGTGTTCTTGATTCAATTGCTCTGGTTCTTCGGTCTCCATGGCCAAATTATCATGAACTCTGTCATGGATCCAATCTGGCTTTCTCTATCTCTTGAAAACTTGGAAGCGTTTAAAGCGGGAGAGCAAGTGCCGCATATTATTTCCAAAACGTTTATGGATACGTTCACAGTTGGAATGGGCGGTACAGGGATGACACTAGCGGTAGTTGCTGCAATCCTTGTATTCGTTAAATCTAAACAGATGAAGCAGGTAGCGAAAATTGGTGGAGCTCCTGGTATCTTTAACGTCAATGAACCAATTATCTTCGGTTTGCCTATTGTTATGAACCCATTGATCTTGATTCCATGGATTGTCTCACCATTGGTGGTCGTTATCTTCACTTACTTCATGATGAAAATCGGGGTGGTACCGCCTCCAACTGGGGTTGTTGTTCCGTGGACAGTGCCAATCGGCTTCAGTGGCTATTTGGCAACGAACTCCCTAATGGGTTCATTGCTGCAAATTGCGAACTTCTTTATCGTATTCGCAATCTGGCTTCCATTCTTGAAGGTCATTGACCGCGTTAATTTGAAGAAGGAAGAAGAAGAAGCGAAAGCAGCGATGGCTAATCAAAATACAGATGTAAATATGTGATTTAAAAGGCTCTGTGCCAACCGTTAAACCGTTGGGCAGAGCCTGATAATAACATCAGCAAAGGAGAATGTATCGTGAACAATCAAGAAAGAGAGACTCACGTATCATATAAGTTTCCAGACGGGTTTTGGTGGGGATCTGCTGCCTCTGCAACTCAAACGGAGGGTGCCTCAAACGTAGATGGGAAAGGTAAGAACATTTGGGATCACTGGTATGAACTAGAGCCGAACCGCTTCTTTGATGGGGTAGGTCCGGAAAATACATCCCAGTTTTATTACAAATATAAAGAGGATATCGCCTTGATGAAGCAAATTGGCCATAACTCTTTCCGTATGTCCATCTCGTGGGCACGTTTGTTTCCGGAAGGGACGGGGGATATCAATCCGAAGGCTGTTGAATTTTACCACAACGTGATTGATGAACTGATTGCAAACGATATTGAACCATTTGTCGGGTTATTCCATTTTGACATGCCGCTTGCGATGCAGGAGATTGGCGGCTGGGAGAGCCGTGAAGTTGTCGATGCCTATGTGCGCTATGTCACCGCTTGCTTTGAGCACTTCGGAAGCAAGGTGAAGAAATGGTTTACGCATAATGAGCCGATTGTTCCGGTAGAAGGCGGATATCTTTATGATTTCCATTATCCGAACATTGTCGATTTCAAAAAGGCCGTTCAAGTCGCGTATCACACGATTCTCTCAAGTGCCAAGGCGGTGGAAGCTTACCGAGCGCTCAATCAGGATGGCCAGATTGGCATCGTACTTAATCTGACTCCTTCATACCCGCGCAGCCAGAACCCTGCCGATTTGAAGGCGGCGAGGATTTGTGATGCCTTCTTTAATCGCTCCTTCCTTGATCCGGCCGTAAAAGGCACATTCCCAGAGGACTTGGTGGAAATATTAAAAGAAAAAGGCTTTATGCCTGTTATTGGTGAAGGAGATCTTGAGACAATCAAGAGCAATACAGTCGATATTCTTGGTGTGAACTATTATCAGCCAAGACGTGTGAAGGCGAGGGAATCTATGCCTCACCCAGATAGCCCGTTCATGCCTGAGTTTTATTTCGATTATTATGAAATGCCGGGCCGCAAGATGAACCGTCATCGCGGATGGGAAATCTATGAGAAAGGCATTTATGATATCCTCATTAACCTGAAAGAGAATTACGGCAATATTGAATGCTTCATTTCTGAGAACGGTATGGGTGTTGAAGGTGAGGAGAAATTCAGGAATGCTGAGGGAATGATTGAGGATGACTATCGGATTGATTTCATTCGCGAGCATCTAAAATGGGTGCATAAAGCAGCTAGTGAAGGCTCCAATGTAAAGGGATACCACCTATGGACCTTTATGGATAACTGGTCCTGGTCCAATGCTTATAAGAACCGCTATGGCTTCGTTTCCGTTAATCTGGATAAGGATGGGGAACGTTCTATTAAAAAGAGCGGCTACTGGATTCAGGAAGTATCCAAAAATAATGGATTCTAACGAGCATGTGAAGAAGAGGGCACCCTTTGTGTCTTTTTCTTTATGTGTTTTTTTGTAATTTTGGAAGAATTTTTTCTTTTCAAGGAATAATATAAGGATTTTCTTCTGCTTCATTATAATATAGAAGATACAGAGATAGCCGGAAGAGTTACTGTAGTATGTTTAGACAAGGAGTTAAAAGAAATGACCAAATATGAGAGCATCGCAAATGAGATGAGAAGACGAATAAAAGAGGGATATTATCCTATCGATCAGCCTATTCCTGATGAGCTTAGTTTGGCCGGGGAATTCGGCTCCAGCCGTATGACCATGAGAAAGGCCTTGGACCTCCTTGTTTCAGAAGGGCTCCTCTTCCGTAAGAGAGGACATGGAACATTCATTATCCAACTGTTCAAAAATCAAACATTAAATGTAATCAGTGATGAAAGCTTAGGGCTTTCCAATCTGGTCAAGGGCAAGCCGGTATCCAGCAAGATTATTCAGTTTACGATTGAGTTCCCGTCAGAAGAGGTGGCTGGTCATCTGGCCATCGGAACGCAGGAGCCAGTTTATCATATTATCCGCCTGAGGATGGTTGATCATGAGCCGTACGTCATGGAAGAGACCTTTATGCCATCCAATTTAATCCCGGGGATTACGGAGGACATTTTGCATGCCTCCATCTATAATTATATTCAGCAAGATCTAGACTTGAAGATTGGCGGGGCTCACCGAACCATCATGGCCGATAAATCGACTGAGCTTGATCAGACATATTTGGGATGTGAGAAAGTTGATCCCATTCTGCAGGTCGTGCAGGTAGGGTTCTTAAATAATGGGGTTCCGTTCGAATATTCATTCTCTAGACATCGCTATGATAAATTTGTCTTTACGAGCGTATCAGTGAAGAAATAAATCAGGCTTGAGAGGAGCGGTTGGCATGCTTTTCGGTGCAATTGAAGCAGGAGGTACAAAGTTTGTCTGTGCGGTTGGCCATGAGAATGGGACGATTGTCGAACGAACAGTCATCCCGACTGATTTGCCAGAGGTAACGATGAGAGGGGTCGTCGAGTTCTTTCAAAAGCATCAACCGGATGCGATAGGCGTCGGCACATTTGGACCAGCAGATGTCAATCCGATAAGCTCGGCGTTTGGCACGATTACCTCAACACCTAAGCAAGGGTGGAGGGATTACCCGCTATTAAGCGAGCTGAAAAAGGTCTTCCCGGTGCCGATGGGTTTCAATACCGATGTGAATGCGGCTGCTCTCGGCGAAGCGAAGCTGGGAGCGGCAAAGGGATTAGATAGCTGTCTGTATATCACGGTTGGTACAGGCATCGGTGCAGGGGCACTTGTCGGAGGGAAATTATTGCAGGGACTCTCCCATCCGGAAATGGGCCATATCATGGTTCGCAGGCATCCGAACGATCCATATGAAGGGAAATGCCCTTATCATATGGATTGTCTGGAAGGTTTGGCAGCAGGTCCGGCAATTGAGGCCCGGTGGGGAATGAAGGGAGACAAGCTCCAAGAAGCGGAGGAGGTTTGGGAGATGGAAGGCTTTTATTTAGCCCAAGCCATTGCCCACTATATTCTTGTGCTGTCCCCTAAGAAAATCATCCTGGGCGGCGGTGTAATGAAGCAGGAACAGCTGTTTCCGATTATCGCCAGAAATGTCCGGGAAATCCTGAATGGATATGTATCATTGCCGGAGATTACGGACCGGCTTGATGAATATCTCGTGCCGCCTGGCCTTGGCGACAACGCAGGAATCACAGGTTCATTGATGCTCGCATATGAGGCATATACGGAGCAAAATAGATAGAAATATAGGGGTGCCAGAAGAATATCGGCATCCCTTTATTATTTCTTCGACAAATCTTTTCCCGGGCAATAAATTCCCCGAAAAAAGGATAATCTTGTTTGAGCATACAGGGTTTCTTGTTTTCCTGTAATCTGATTGCTTTAACGGACGAAAGTCTGGTATTATCATTATAATTGTTGTCTATAGTATGCAGGAATTTGGAGGTGTCATTTATGACGCGCATTTCAAAAGAAGAGGCTAAGCATGTCGCGAATTTGGCGAGATTGGCCATTACGGAAGAAGAAACGGAAATAATTACGAAGCAACTCGATTCCATTATCACATTTGCCGAGCACCTAAATGAGCTCGACACGGCGAATATTGAACCTACGACACATGTACTACATATGAAGAATGTTTTAAGAGAAGATAAGTCAGCACCTGGATTGCCGCGGGAAGAGGTCTTAAAGAATGCCCCTGACCACCAGGATGGACAAATACGTGTACCAGGAATTATGGAGTAGGCCAGGGAGGGGAATAATAATGTCTTTATTTGACCATAAGGTATCTGAGCTGCAGCAAATGCTGCAAACAAAGGAAATATCGGTTCGTGACCTCGTCTCAGAATCCTATAGCAGGATCAAGGATGTTGATGGAAAGGTGCAGGCTTTCCTGACATTGGATGAGGAAAATGCTTGGAAGAAAGCAGATGAGCTTGATGCTAAGCTTGCCCGGGGAGAGGCAAAAGGTCCGTTATTCGGCATGCCGATCGGCATTAAGGATAACATCGTGACAAAAGGGCTGCGTACGACTTGTGCGAGCAAGATTCTCGATAATTTTGACCCAATATATGATGCGACCGTTATGGAGCGTTTGCAGCAAAACGAGACAATCACAATCGGGAAATTGAATATGGATGAGTTCGCGATGGGTTCATCAACGGAGAATTCTGCATTTCAAAAAACAGCTAACCCTTGGGATTTAACTGCCGTGCCAGGCGGTTCTTCAGGCGGATCAGCTGCAGCAGTCGCGGCAGGTGAGGTGCCGTTCAGCCTTGGATCTGATACAGGGGGTTCCATCCGGCAGCCAGCCTCCTATTGCGGCGTCGTTGGCATGAAGCCGACCTATGGGCGTGTATCTCGCTATGGTCTCGTTGCCTTCGCGTCATCGCTTGACCAAATTGGGCCAATCACACGCAATGTAGAAGATAATGCTTACTTGCTTCAAGCGATTGCCGGGATTGATCCAATGGACGGTACGTCTGCTCATATTGAGGTTCCTGATTTCACCAAAGCCTTAACAGGCGACATTAAGGGATTGAAGATTGCTGTACCGAAGGAGTACCTTGGAGAAGGCGTCAGCCCTGAGGTGCGTCAATCTGTGCTCGACTCCTTGAAGGTGCTTGAGAGCCTCGGAGCGAGCTATGAAGAAGTATCCCTGCCGCATTCTAAATATGCACTATCGACTTATTATATCTTGTCCTCCTCAGAGGCATCCGCGAACCTCTCCCGTTTTGATGGCGTGAGATACGGACACCGCACAGAGAATGCCGAGAATCTCTTAGAAATGTACAAGCAAACGAGGGCAGAAGGATTTGGAGACGAAGTGAAGCGCCGTATCATGCTCGGCACATTTGCGCTCAGCTCCGGCTACTATGATGCTTATTATAAAAAGGCACAAAAGGTGCGCACCCTTATCAAAAATGATTTTGAAAAAGTATTCGACCAATATGACGTCATCGTTGGCCCAACCGCACCGACACCTGCCTTCAAAATGGGCGAGAATACAAAAGATCCGCTAACCATGTATGCGAATGATATCCTAACTATCCCGGTAAACCTTGCGGGTGTTCCAGGAATCTCCGTGCCAAATGGATTCTCAAAGGGCCTTCCAATAGGCCTGCAAATAATCGGCAAGCATTTCGATGAAAGCACGGTCTATAAAGTGGCCCATGCCTTTGAACAGGCAACAGATTTCCATAAACAAAAGCCGTCATTGCAGGGGGTGGAGTAAATGAACTACGAAACAGTCATTGGCTTAGAGGTTCATGTTGAGCTGAAAACAGAATCAAAAATCTTCTCCGCAAGCCCGAATCAATTCGGCGCGGAACCAAATACCAACACGAGTGTGATTGACCTTGGCTATCCAGGTGTATTGCCTGTCTTGAACAAGAAGGCAGTCGAATACGCGATGAAAGCGGCCATGGCCTTAAACTGTGAAGTGGCAACCGATACAAAATTCGACCGCAAGAATTACTTCTATCCTGATAACCCGAAGGCTTATCAAATCTCTCAATTTGATAAGCCAATCGGAGAGCATGGCTGGATTGAGATTGAAGTGAATGGCAAGAAGAAACGCATCGGCATTACACGTCTCCATCTAGAGGAGGATGCCGGCAAGCTGACACATACGGCTGACGGCTATTCCTTATGTGACTATAATAGGCAAGGCACGCCATTAATTGAAATCGTTTCTGAGCCGGACATCCGCACGCCGGAGGAAGCGTATGCGTATCTGGAAAAGCTGAAATCCATCATTCAATATACAGGTGTTTCCGACTGCAAGATGGAGGAAGGCAGTCTTCGCTGTGATGCGAACATTTCCCTCCGTCCGGTGGGACAGGAAGAGTTCGGCACAAAGACTGAGCTTAAGAACCTCAACTCCTTCAACTTTGTCAGAAAAGGGCTGGAGTTTGAACAGGAGCGCCAGGCGAAAGTATTGAATGAAGGAGGCGTTATCCTCCAGGAAACACGTCGCTTCGATGAGGCGACAGGTGCGACCTTGCTCATGCGTGTGAAGGAAGGGTCTGATGATTACCGTTACTTCCCTGAGCCGGATTTAGTTGAGCTCTATATAGACCAAGAATGGAAGGACCGCATTCGTGCGGAAATTCCTGAGCTTCCGGATGAGCGGAAGAAGCGCTATGTTGAAGATTGGGGCTTGCCGAGCTATGATGCGGCTGTCCTGACCGTAACGAAAGAGACAGCTGATTTCTTTGAGGCGACGGTTGCTGCAGGCGCGGAGCCAAAGCAGGCTTCAAACTGGATCATGGGTGAATTGTCCGCTTATTTGAAAACTTCCCAAAAAGAGCTGCAGGAAACATCATTAACTCCGGAAAGCTTAGCCGGTTTAATCAAGCTGATTGTAAACGGAACGATTTCCTCGAAAATCGCGAAGACTGTCTTCAAGGAATTAGTCGAAAACGGAGGAAATGCTGAAGCCATCGTAAAAGAGAAAGGGCTAGTCCAAATCTCTGATGAGGGTGCGCTCCGCAAAATTGTCATCGAAATTCTCGATAACAACCCGCAATCAATCGAGGACTTCAAGGGCGGTAAGCAAAAAGCAGTTGGCTTCCTTGTCGGGCAGATGATGAAGGCGACAAAAGGCCAAGCCAATCCGCAAATGGTCAATCAATTAATCATGGATGAATTGAAGAAACGATAAACATGCATAAATGACAACCCCGCCTTAGTATGAGGCGGGGTTGTTTTAGTTAACAAGTATCCTAAAGTGTATATTGCAAATAATTGGAATCCGGTGGTAATGTAAAAATAAAGGGGGATGGAATATGAAACGATTTAGCTTGCTGTCCATATTATTCATTTTCATTGGAATCATCACATACGGGATAAACAGATACATAGAAGAAAATGCAGAGCTATTTATCTTGAGTGGATTCGTCAGTTTATTTGCCGCGGTTATTTGCGGCTTATTGGCAATCACCAAAAATGAAACAGGTAGGCTGAAATACCTGTCCATTATGATGGCGTTCGTGGTACTTGGGGCCGTGACCTGGACGGAACCATTTCAAATTATACGGGTGCTGACTTGGCTGAAGAATACATGAGCAACAGACAGTGCAGGGAGAAGCTTGAAACCGGCAGATGTGCAATGATGCCCCTTCAAAAGACAGATTATCAAGAAATGAAGCAGTTATATATGAATCAGGAAGTGAGAAAATACTTAGGTGGTGTACGGACGGAAGACGATTTTCAGCAAATATTCGAAGAGATGATTGACTCAAGGGAAGAGTATCATTGGGTAATCAGGACGAAGGACTCGAAGGAATTTGTCGGGTTCCTTTCTTTAGGACTCCATCATGATGGTTTCTCCCATGAAGTCTCCTATCAGCTATTGCCAGAATGGTGGGGGAACGGCTATGGAATCGATGCTGTTAGGGCCGTGCTTGATTATGCATTTGATGTGCTCCGCCTGTCAAAAATCATTGCAGAAACACAGACCTCAAACCTGCCGTCACGCAAATTGCTGGAGAGAGCGGGAATGCGGGAAGAACAACGACTGGTCCGGTTTGGTGCGGAGCAAATCATTTATGAAATTGAGGGGAAATGACTTCTATTATCTTAAAGAGCTTCGTATCCTCATCAAATTATAGAATAATGCTGCATCCCTGCCCATATTAGTTTGATGGTTTATTTTGGGGCGTAAGCAATCCAAAAACAGATCATCACAATATTTACATGGACCGTATCTTTGGTAACAATCATCGTGGCGCTTACAGCAGGAATCCACTGCATTGGTTGGAGAACCGGGACCTGAACATCCAGGGCCGCAATAGTGGTATCCAGGGACACAAAAACCTCTTTTTTGTCTTTTATTTCTCATAAATAACCTCCGTAAAGTCGGACATGCTTTTATAGTTTATGCTGTTCCACATGGAACGGAAGGGCTAATGAAGTGCGGGAATTATTTTTATAAATGAAAAAATCCCTTGAATATGAAAGAATTCAAGGGATTTTTCTCTCTATCTCTTTTTTAATAGCAGGTATAGAAAATATGGAGCCCCGATTAATGCGACCATGATGCCTGCAGGTATGCCATTTGGTTCAATCAAGTTCCGGCCAATGGTATCAGCGAATAGCAGGAGCCAGCCGCCGATAAGAATGGCAAGAGGTATGAATAATTGGTTTCTTGGTCCCACTAATGCTTTCGCAATATGAGGGGCCATTAAACCAATAAAGGAAATGCCCCCAGTGACAGAAACGGCGGAAGCTGCTAAGGCAACAGCTGTTAATAGCAGGATGATTCTTTCCTTCTCAATCGCTACACCAACCCCGATGGCAACCGGTTCATTTAGCCCGAGCAGATTTAACCGGCTGGCTTTGTATAAGGTGAAAGGAATCAGGATGACCAGCCAAGGTAGAAGAGCCCAGATAAAGGGCCAATCTGAACCCCATATATTCCCCGCTAACCATTGGACAATGAAATCCACTTTCTCGCGCTCAGCCGATGAGATAAGCACAATCATCGCTCCGGAGAGTGCTGATGAGAATCCAATCCCGACTAAAACGAGGTTCACTGGCTGCAACCCTGTATTTTTGCTATACGCAAATACATAGATGAAGCTGGCGGTAAGCAAGGCTCCAAGGAAGGCGACAAGCGGAAGCATGTACACAAATGAACCAGGTTCAATTGGAATAAACAGAAAGAAGGTGGCAATGGCAACGCCTGCCCCGGAGTTAATTCCAATGATTCCAGGGTCGGCAAGGTCATTCCGAGTAATTCCTTGCAGAATGGCACCGGATAGTGCAAGAGCCATGCCGGCGAGTATGGTAATAATCAAGCGCGGCAAACGGATTGAAAATAAAACAAATTCTTCTTTAAAGTTGCCTTCTCCAAGGAAGACAGGAATCAGCCTATCGTATGAGAGTGCAGCAGCTCCCAACCCCATGCTTATAGTAGCTGTCACGCTTATAAGCATCAGCAACAGGATAAAGAGAATGCGCTGTTTTTTTCGTAAAGATGGATGGATCATGAGAATAACCTGCCCCCTTTACGAACGATCATTAAGAAGAACGGCAGACCAATGACGGCTACAATCGCTGCTACTGGTGTTTCATACGGGGCATTAATGGTGCGGCCCATTGTATCGGCAAGCAGCATAAAAACAGCGCCAGCGATGGCTGACATCGGGAGAATAAAACGATAGTCTGTCCCAACAATTGCCCGAACGATATGCGGGATCATTAAGCCGATAAAGGTCATGTTTCCAACCAGAGCGACAGAGGCGCCAGCAAGCAGGATAATAATGATATAGAGGATTACTTTTACCTGAGTCGTTTTTTGCCCCAATCCAACGGCCACTTCTTCATTTAGGCTAAGAATCGTCAGTTGTCTTGAGAGCAGGACAGACAAGAAAATACCTGCAATGATAAAGGGAACGATGACCTGCAGATGCTCCCAATTCGTTCCAGAGAGGCCTCCTGAGGTCCACATAGAAACACTCTTAGAGAG
>CAJGCH010000057.1 GCA_904501845.1 uncultured Bacillaceae bacterium
ACGCAACGCATCATCCTCGCTCTTATTGCGCAGCAGCTCTCTTATATCATATCCCGCTTCACTAAATAAGCATGTATAAACATGACCGTTCGCTGATAATCTCGCTCTCGTGCAGCTGCCGCAGAAGGATTCAGAAACGGATGTAATAAATCCGACTAAGATATCAGTTCCCTTATAGCGGTATTTCTTTGCCACTTCTCCAAAATAATCCGGGCTGAGCGGTTCAAGCTCAAACCGTTCATTCAGCAGTTTGAAAATATCCTTCTTTGTAATGACTTCGTCCATCTTCCAATCATTCGTTGTGCCGACATCCATAAATTCTATGTAGCGCAGCTGTACATTCTCTTCCTTGCAAAACTCAGCCATCGGGATAATCTGGTCATCATTCATCCCTTTTTTGACGACCATATTCACTTTCGTCTCAAAGCCCGCTTCCTTAGCGGCACGGATCCCATCAATGACAGGCTGAGTGCCAATTCCCCTTCCATTGATCAGCTTAAATAAAGATTCGTTTATACTATCAAGACTGATATTAACTCGTTTAACCCCTGCCTCCTTGAGGGCATTTGCCTGCTTCGGCAGCAGGATTCCATTGGTCGTCAAAGCAATATCCTCAATCCCGCTTATCCGAGACAGCATCCTCACTAAAGTTGGCAAATCTCTTCTAAGGAGTGGCTCTCCTCCAGTCAAACGAATCTTTTTCACACCCAGCTCGGCAAAGACAGAGGCTGTCCGCGCAATCTCCTCAAAGGTCAACAACTCGCCCTTTGGCAGGAATGTATATTCCTTATCAGCAGGCATGCAATATTGACATCGCAAATTGCAGCGGTCAATGACCGAAATCCTTAAGTCCCTGAGAGGCCTGTCCAGCTTATCTTTAATAGTATCTTTCTCCATCGGCTCCCCCTGTGAACATGATTTTTTTCACCCTGTCTCTAAAAAAGACGATATGTACAAATTTTTAAAATTAATCTATTTTTTACCTCCCTAACACTACCCCTTTTTTGCCTTTTTTAATCCTCCTCTATCAATAGAAAAGAACCGGAGGTCAACCCGCCGGTTCTTGTAAAAGCTTATTTCTCGGTATTACTATCTTTGTGAGCTATCAGGATAATATCTTTTCCTAATTCCTCACTAAATTTCTTTTGGTATTCATTTAATTTCTTCACTTGTGTATCATCAAGGTTTGCAATAGGATAATGATTCATGATTTTCCTCCTGATTAAGTCGGATTCAAAGAGCGTACCCTTTAAACGATATCTTCCCCAAAAGAAGAAAAAATCATGTAACCATACATATTATTGAATGCCTAGGGCAATCTTTGCGTAGCGGGACATCCGGTCCTTTGTCCAAGCAGGCGTCCATACAATATTAACTTCAACATCCTTCACTTCAGGGAGATCCTTCAAGGCATATTTCACTTGGTCGACAATCGTGCCTGCAAGCGGGCACCCCATCGCCGTCAGCGTCATCGTGACGGTTGCATTCCCCTCATCATCCATATCAACGTCATATACAAGCCCAAGGTTCACTATATCAATCCCAAGTTCCGGGTCTAATACATCCTCTAAAGCACCCATAATACTATCTCTCATATCCTGATCCATCTATTTTAACTCCTTTCGTAACTGCTCTATATCCTAATCCTAACAAATTTCAATTTTCCTGGCTATTGATTAAACCTTATACGATCTTTTCTTCAATCCAGTTCACTGCCTCAAGCAAACCTTTTCTCGTGACCGCATGGCCTGCATGCTTATCTGTGATATAGGTAACCTGCCCCTTCTCAAATAGCGGACCACTGACAAATGAGCGAATACCTGAAATAGGAACAACCGGATCTTTCTCGCCATGCCAGACAAATAAAGGCCTTCCATGCAGCTTTTCAGGCTGCAAAGACAAATCATACTTCTGCAAGTCATTAAAGATGGCCTCTTTCTGTGCCTCGCTGTATCCTAAATCTATTCCCTGATTGGCAAATTCATTTAATTGAGCTTGTGCGAAGTCCTGATAAGCCGGTGTCCCCATCATGCTGACGGCTGCTTTAATCCAACTATATTGGGTGATAGCTCCCAAAGTGGTAATTGCCCCCATTGACGTTCCCCCTAAAGCAATCCTATCAGGGATGACATACCCATATTCCGTTATATGATGCCTGATTTTTTCCAATTCCTTAATGGATGTTAAGACAATTTTCCAAAAGGATTTAGCCATCACCTTTTCAGAATAATCTTCCCCTCTTTCCCCATGCATAATCGCCTCTGGAAGAAAGACCCTGAACCCTCGCTCGGCAAGAAGATAGGCATAATGAAGATTATGCTCTTTTGCGCTCATGAACCCATGCAAAAAAATAAACCCTGGGAGCGGGATATTCTTTAAATCCTGTTTGCCAACCACGAGCATGGGAATTTCCCCTGCAATCACCTTTTCCACTTGTATCATTATGCCTCTCCACCTTTTTACGTATATTTTCCAAATCAATAAATACCATTATCCAGCTATACTTGATATGATTATAAAAGATATTACCATCAAAGGTAATTATAACGACCTAAAAATTCCCATAATTCAAAGGAGAGCCTTATGTCAGAAAAACATTTAATTGTGCTCGATCTAGATGGCACGCTCTTAAAAGACGATAAAACCATTTCCCCGCGAACAAAGCAAACACTTCAAACCTTAAAGAATAATGGCCACGAAGTCATGATAGCGACAGGCCGACCATTTCGCTCCAGCGAACCATATTACCACGAAATTGGAATGACTACTCCTATCGTGAACTTCAATGGCGCTTTTGTCCACCATCCGCTTTCAAAATCCTGGGGAATGCACCATTCTCCACTTGATATAAAAGTAGCGAAGGATATCGTCGAGGCACTGGATGAATACCGTTATTTCAATATCATTGCTGAAGTGAAGGATGATGTTTATGTCCACTATCATGATGAAAAATTAATCAATGTCTTCAAGATGGGGAATCCGAATGTCACAACTGGTGACCTGCGCCGCTTCCTCCAGGATTCCCCTACATCCATGCTCATCCATACAGATGAAGAAGATGTTAGACAAATCCGAAAACATTTATCCGATGTCCATGCAGAAGTGATTGATCATAGACGATGGGCTGACCCTTGGCATGTCATTGAAATTGTCAAAAACGGATTAAGCAAGGCAGTCGGTATTGACAAGGTTGCCAAGGATTTGGGCATCCCGAAAAAGCGCATCATTGCTTTCGGTGATGAAGATAATGACCTTGAAATGATTGATTATGCAGGTACCGGTGTAGCGATGGGAAATGGGATTGAACAATTAAAATCAGTAGCCAACCATATCACATTGTCAAATGAAGAAGATGGAATCGCCATCTTCCTCGAAGAGAAATTCAACATTAAAAGTGCATGACTAACAAAAAATCTTCCTGGACATGATAGTTAGAGGACGAAGTGATTCCACTCCGTCAAACATTGAGTGCAGGAGGTATTTCTCATGGGAAAAAGAAATAAATCCAAACGTTTTATCCAGCAAGGGAAGGATGCCGTCGCTAAGCATAGCGAGAAGTTCCCGTATCGTTTGACGATGGCAGAAGCAGAATCCAGAAGTCAAACGACTTCTGCGGGGCTGTAATTATGCGAAACGAATTATTTGGTCGAGCAAAAAAAGCCGTCGAACTAGCATATAGAAGCAATGGAACCCAGCCGGAATTAATCGCTAAAGCGCGGAATGAACTTTCCTCAGCTTTTGCTAATTCCACCATCGCTGAACAAGCGCAGCTTCATCAAATGCAAGATCTGCTTGATTCCCTGGAAAACAGCATTCAATAAGGAGAGGGCGCAAGGAATATTCCTTGCGCCCTCAATCTTTTGCAATATACAGACAGGTCGATTCAACCTGTGTAAAATCTCAACAAGATGCTTAAATAAGCCCCCGAACCTGCCGAAAAATGGACAACTATATCTAAAAGACTATCTGGAGGTTGAAAGGTTTCTCTAGCGAACTTTAGATACAGATACTGCATCCCCGCTTTGAAGCATCTCATACATTTGAATAAATTTATTTACAATGGTTCCCCATGAATTCTGCCTTGCCGTCTCTATCCCAGCAAGCCTTACATTTTCTTGCATGCCGCCGCTTAAGACTTGCTTCACCTTCTCTTCGGCTGAAGCCATATCCTCAAAGTCCACTAAATACCCGTTCCTTCCATCCGAAACCATTTTCTTAAATGATGGAATCTGACTAAGGAAAGCCACTCGACCGGCTGCCATAGCTTCCAAGGAGGATAGACCAAACCCTTCATATTCGGATGCCGAAATAAAGTATGTTGCCCGAGACATCTCCTTCAAGAGATCTTCTTCCGATAATGCTTCATTGATGGTTACATGTTCTGCAATACCATAACGCTCTATCTGATCCATAAATTCCGCTTTCAAGTTATCATAATCCCTGCCCACAATAGATAAATGGATATCTGGAAAGTCTGATTTCAACCGCGCCATCAAAGCGAGCAGTTTATCAATCCGCTTGTTTTGGGAAAATCTTCCGACAAAGATGAAGCGGTTAGGCTCTCCCTTCTCCTCAGCAATCGCGTGATAATGATGGTAGTTAATTCCGTTTTCAATCATTTCGATTCTAGCCGGGGAAATTGGTTTGAATGTCTCATAATCAGGCTCACTGTCTGCCACAATCCATCTCATATTCCTTAGACTTAGCCTCGTCAATGTATGGAAATGGAGCTTTTTGTACAAATAAAACCTTTTTGTATGAAAAAAGCCCCCATGTGTGGATAAAATCATTGGCTTCTTATGAAATGGCTTTAAACCAGCTAAATAATCAAGCAAGAAATCAACGCCATGTATATGAATCAAGTCAAACTCTGACAAATAGTTGATAGCCGATAACGCAATCGGGTAACGGCGCGATCCAAAGTAGGGAATTCTCCTTACCTTAATGCCATTAATAATCTCCGATTCCTGGAATCTTTCGCCATTAGAGAAATCAGTGTTTAACGTTAAAACCTCTGATTCGATTCCCTTTCCCTTCAAATGAACAGCCAGATTTTCCACGAAATTTTCCATACCCCCGATTACCGGCTTATATTGCCTGATAACATGAAGAATTCTCATCATCCACATCCTCTATAAGTTTTTAGATTCCCTGCGGCAAAATGATTCGTTCCCTCGTTTTCATCCAGGCTTGATAAGCGAGGCTGTCAGGGATATCAACATCTGCGAAAGTAAGCATTTCTCCTGCTTCAATAGGTCGAATAATGGTTGCCTGCTCCACAAGTCCAATAGGGATATGGTTAGGCGTATCCTCTATCTTCAAAGCCCTTCCTCTAACCTCAAAGCTCCCTATTCCCCGCTTAATTGGTGTACCGACAGGCAAGCTTTTTTTAGCGATTGCTCCCATGCTATAGGAAGGCGAACTAGTGTTATTCAATAAAACCCCTTTCTGTTCCAGTACCCTTCTGATTGTCTTCACAACTTCAAGATGACATAAATGGAAGGGCATCGTTAACGTATAGTACGGCCCTTCTCCAAGCTTCATATACTGGAGAGCTTCTCTCTGTCCTTCCATATCCAAATGCTTAGCCGTAATGAAAACTCCCGCAGGCGCCTTGCCAGAAAGAACATAATCACTAATAGGAAATCCTAATCTTTCAGCCTTTAAAGCCAAAGCATTCGCTCCTTCATTCAAATCCTCGGAAGCAACTCCAAGGATGCCATCAGGCAGAAGCTTTGTTTGAAAGGCGTTGGCCACCAAGGTCTGCTCGAACTCCACCTTTGTCCCATCGGTAAATGAAGTCACCATCTCTAAGCTGATTTTGTTTCTCCTCGACCAATAATGCATATCCTCAGGAGATGGATTTGAATTTAGAAATCCTTTAATATTTCCATATACCAAAGGCTCAAATCCCATTTGTAAGACATTTTCACGCAAAGCGGCGATGCAGCCAGGCTGGTCACCCTCTGCTTCCGTTATAAACCCTTTGCCGGCAAAATAAGAACCGGTTGTCACCTGCAGCTCCGTATTCATGGTCACGACAGGAATATCTGATTCCATTACCTTTGCGATCATTTCCGTTCCGAATAAGACATCACCCGTGCATTCAACAATTACATCCGAATGCTCGATGCAATCCTCAATGGAGTTCGTCAATAAGTGCGGATAGGGAAAATCATTTCGTCCATCAATCGTTGTTCTTGTGACAACTTTCATGACTTCCACATCTTCCATAAGAGTTAACGCCTTCACCAATCCTTTTCCAATAAAGCCACTTCCGATAATCCCGACCCTGTGTTTCATCATCACGATATTTCTCCCCCTGGTATGGATTTATGCTCTTTGTTCTTTTTTCTCATCAATAGAAAGTAGCTAGTGATTAATGCTGCATGAAACCAGACAAATCCCATCCGAAATCCATTATTGAAATTAAAATCAACCAAAATGAACAAGCTCGCTGCCAGAAAACCCAGAGGGACAAAACTTGATTTATGGTAAACGGACAGAATCATCCAGACAATTCTCCCAAGAATCAGCAGGAAGATGGCCAGCCCAACAATGCCCGTATCGAACAACACAGTCAAGAATAAATTAGCATTTCCTTTCCCTG
This sequence comes from uncultured Bacillaceae bacterium, assembly GCA_904501845.1. Lineage (GTDB taxonomy): Bacteria > Bacillota > Bacilli > Bacillales > Pradoshiaceae > Pradoshia. The sequence continues at coordinate 6,611 of CAJGCH010000057.1, forward strand.
CATTGAGTTCTCCGCCATAAATATATTCCTGCCTGATATCGTCCCTCATTGATAGTTCTGCCATTCCACCACTCCCATTACCGACGATGGGATGCTTCGGAATATAGTCGAGCATCAATTGAATGGATGCGAAGCGGCTGTCTGCTGCACCTTGGTCTGTTTCAAGGCTTGTACTCGGATGAAACCGATCATAGACCTTCATGAATATGGCTTGATCCAAGACAAAATGCATGATGGCTGCGATGATAAGAATGATAGCAGAGGAAGCGAAAAGCTTAATTGCCCTCATATTCTTCGTAATGAGAAAGATGAAAAGAACCGCAACTGCTAATGAGAGGATACTCGCCCTGGCCATGCTGATGAACACGCCAATAAAGCTCATGAACATGCCAATCATGATGAACAGCGGAGAAAACAATCGGGTTTCCCTGCTTAGGTACATCACAACAAACCAAACTGCAGTATAACCTGCAAACAAACCATACCAATCAGGCTCATGGGCAAATGATGAAGGACGCGGAATCCCAATTTCTTCATAATGACTCAGGCCAATCTCTATGCCTAGAAAGAAACCAATCCATTGAAGAATGCCAACCGCCGTTACAAAGATACCTGAGATCAGCGTATACTTTAGAACTTTATCAAAGAAATCTAGCCCTTTATTGTAAATGCATTGGACAGAGATAAAATAAAATAGATTTAAAAAAAGCTGCCCCACAACCGACTCCCAAAAATCGCCAACACTTATTAAATGACCAATACTGAAAAAGTAACTGAAAACCCACAAATTAATTAAGATAAATAGCGGAGTCTTAAACAGCTCTCTTCTAGAAAGCAAAAACTCAATCGTGAACTTTAGAAAAAGAGCCAAAAACAGGATTTGAAAGATTCGTATATAAGATCCTTGAAAAGTTATAAACGAACGATCAATAAAAATGGATAAGGCAATAAAGAGAAAGACCCTTTCAACGGTTAATGGAAAGAAAAAGATGACCGCTATGATTATTAAAATAATGGGCAGATAGGTTAGCGGCAGGGCGGCAAACGCCCCGACCGCCAAAGCCAAGATGGCTGCCAATGCCGCTTGCCTAAATTGCCTGCTTTGGTTATTCAATAGTAGACTATCCACATTTCTCCACCTTTCGGCTTGTTCCCTTTATTAAGCCATGCCCTCCAGCTAGCCGGAAGGGGTTAAATTCAATTATTCAAAATAATCATCCGTTGAATCGCTTAATTGCGGCGTCAGCCCAATGAATTCTGCATCCTGCTGGGTCACCTGTCCTGTCAACTCAGCTATTTGCAAATAATACTTTTGAGTAGGAACCTTTTGGCCATCTTCATATGTATTTTGTTTAAGCAAGCCATTGCCCACATTGAACAAAACAATCGCGGACCGGTTCTCCATATCCTTCGACTTCTGCCCGTTATTGATCAGGCGGTTCCCTTCCAAGACAAAATCCTCCTGGCTGTACATATCAATCCCAGCCAAACCGTTATCTTTTATGATATTGTCACGCACCTCTAACCCTCGACTCATTACATCTAAATTAGCGATGACTAATCCCGCTGAAAGGTTATGACTAATGTCATTATTCGTTATTGATATCCCTTCTGCCTTGTACCCCTGGAGATGAATTCCCTCCATCTTGCCTTTATATATTTTATTGCCCCTGATAGCGAGCTGATTGAAGAGTCGAATCCCTTCCGGAAAATCTCCTGTTTCTTCGCCAATGACAGACGCCTGAACGAATAACCCTTTGCCGCGGCTGCCTTTCATTTCATTATTTTCAATGACCGTATCATCCATCCCGGTCACATAAATCGCATTAGCATCCCCTGTTTGATAGGTTTGCTCAATGATATTATTCGAGACTGTGACATTGGCAGATTGATTTTTCCATCCTTCTACGAATATACCGTCTCCTCCATACCCGCCTGTCTTCCCATAGCCTTTTATGATATTATTCTCAATCAAACCATCACTGACTGTTCGAAAAGCAATCCCGGCATTTCTCGAACCGGTCACCTCATTATCCCTCACCGTAATATTGACATGCTGCTCTTCACCAGCCTCAACGAGATGACCTACCTCAATGCCAAAATCCCCTGCATCCTTAACCTTATTGCCCTCTATAGTGACATTATTGCTTGATTTACCTTCTTGATAGCTGATAAAGATGCCATTCTGATGTTCTGTATGGTCAATCTCATTATTGATAATTTGAATATTTTCGGTTTTCTGCAGTCCAATAATCCCATTAGATCCACCATCTTTGATTTTTGAATCATTCACTGACCCATTCCTCGAATTAAAGAGCATGATTGAGGCACTTGGCGACCGGATGACCTCTACCCGGCTGATTTCAAAGCCGTCAACGAATTGCAGGACAACGGTATGTGAATAGGAATCATTAATCTGTTTTTTACGCTTATCCTTTTCTCCATCAAAGGTCAGATCACTGATTTGAACATTTTGAGCATTTGTCTCCGTCTTTAAAATGGTTGAGTCTTCCTCGTTTCCTTTACTTTTCTGTAGATTAAGACGGATGGTTGTTTCTCCCATGCCTGCTCCTTTAAGATGTACATTAGATTTAAGAATAATTGGTTCATCTACAGTGTAGACACCGCTGGGAACAGTCACAATTCCCCCTCCATTGTCACTAGCCTGATTGATTTCATCTTGGAGATTAATGGTCTTGGCCATTACCTCCTCAGCAGGCTCGTTTGGCTTAAACAAGCCCTTCAGCTCTTCATCCGGCTTCAATTTGATGGCAAGCATAGACAGGAGCACAATGACAATAAAGAGAGACAACCAAAATTTCGTGTTATTCAAGCGAGAAGTCAAGCGGACTTGTAAGATTATTGGAACCATTGGTTTACTCCTTTTTACTTGAACGCCATTTGATAAATTCTATTAACTCCTTGTATTCTTTCAGCTGATCTTGATTGATCCCTTCAGCCTGAGCAAGCCTTTCAAGCTCGGCTTGCCCCTTATCGACATCCTTGTCTTGCGATATTAAAAGTTGTGGAGTGATTTCAAGAACAGAAGCAATCTTTGTCAAAATTTCAAGACTAGGGTTTGTCATTTTATCCCTTTCCATATTGCTAATATAGGATTTAGCCACTCCTGATTTCACAGCCAATTCAGACAAAGAGAGCCCCCTGCTCTCTCTCAGCTCCTTTAATCTTTTTCCAAACATCGCTCCTCCTTATCTAGGGCTTTTGCCTTAGATGACTTTCCTTTCCTTCCCTTACCCTTGTGAGATTTTCAATTACGCCTTTAATGCTATTTCTCTCCCTAACAGGTCCTCCGGTGTAATGGCACCGCAAAGATGTTCCTTCAGCCATTCATCGCTACGTTCAAAAATTTTTAATTGGATAAGCCGTTGAATTGTCTCATCATCAAACCGGTATTTAATTACTTTTGCCGGCACTCCTCCTACAATCGCATATGGAGGGACATTCTTCGTTACGACCGACCCTGCGGCACAAATGGCCCCTTCACCAATTTCTACATCGTTCATAATGTATGCATCAGCTCCTACCCAGACATTATCCTCAATCCTTACATTCGAGAATTCATCATGATAGTCCCTATCAACCCAATTAATATTATTCACTACCTTTGAGGTGGAATAAAAAATGGGAGATGATGCGATAAAGTTTGTAGGGTGGCTGCCAAGCCCAATTTTAACGCCTGGGCCAATCGAACAAAACGATCCTATAATCGCATGCATAACCTGACAATTTGCTGAAAAATACGTGTAATCGCCAACCTCCGTATGGGATATTTTTGTATAAAAATTTATAGCACAATTCTTCCCCACCCTTGTTGTAGCTGGATCAACTTCAACATAGGGACCAATAAATGCCGACTTATTCCTCTTCTTAAATGTATATACTCTGATTCCTCTCTTAAGAAAGTGAGGAATGATACCATTTAACTTGATAATAAGCTCCTCCCTTACTGGTTACGTTGTTACATAAATGGGTATTCACGCTTTCCTTTTGCTGTTGTAGCAAAATCATAGAAAGCTCTTTTTATGGCTAGGCTCACTCTCTTAAATTGCTTTCCCTTTCCGATATACCAGAAGTATTTGACGATGTTTTTCATGACAAAATATAGAAAGAAAACAAAGAAAACCGGCTTTTTAGCATATAGAGACATGAATAACAGATTGTTTCTCGTCCCGTAATAGTTTGAAAGGGGAGATTGATAGCCTGTTGTAGCCGAAATCTTATGATAAACAAGAGATTTGGGGACATATCTTAAACGATAGCCTGCCTTACGAATCTCTATGCTATAGGCTGCGTCCTCATAATAAAGGAAATATTCCTCATTCAAGAATCCCGCTTTATCCAGCACGGAAACAGGAAGCAGCAACACACAGCCTGTAAGGAATTTCTCATCACTGGGCTTCCCCTCTTCTCGTGCCGGAGTTTTGTGCAATACTCTGCCTGTCAGCCATTTAATATCTCCGCCTCCAAACCATGTTTCATTCCGTTTAGTGTAGTAGTTGATATGAGACCCGCAGGCTCCTACTTTTTCGTCCCTCTCACATTCATCTACTAATGGTTCAAGAAAATGCGGATCAACCTCTGTGTCATTATTAAGCAAGAGAAAGTAATCAACCTTCTCAATCCGTTCAATCGCATAGCGGATTCCAGCATTATTTCCTGCAGCAAATCCTCCATTTTCTTTCAATTCCAGAAAATGAAATCCTTTATCTTCTATATGTTCTTTCAGTTGGGCGGTTTCCTTTGAAGCATTGTCCACGACTATCGCCGTATGATTGGTATAGGTGATTTTACTTAACGAGTCCAGGCAGGCAATCGTATCCTGCGTTCCATTATAATTCACGATTATTGTACAAACCTTAGGCTGCATCGGCTTATCCTCCCTTATGGACCTTGGACCTCTGCTTTTCTATTAATCAAATTCTTGTTCTTTACCACATAATAAAAGAATTGGAGATTGCCAATTAAGTATCTCTTCCACATACGCCGGGGCTCAAGCAGCAAACGATAAACCCATTCCATTTTCAGGCGTCTCATCATGCGAGGTGCTCTAGGGATTCTCCCCGAAGCAAAATCAATGTACGCTCCGACACCAAGAATAATGGTTGCCTTGAGCGCCTCCTTATTTTCGGAGATCCATTTCTCCTGTATTGGCACTCCCCTCCCGACGATTAAGATATCTGGTGCCAATTGATTGATTTTATGAACAATCTCATCGTTTTCCTTCTCACTAAAATAACCGCTTCTGGCGCCAACAATCTGTATGCCAGGGATGGCCATCTTCAATTTTTCGGCTGCTTTACCGGCAACCCCGGTCCCTGCCCCAAGCAAATAAGCCGTATAGCGTTTTTTACTTGCTAATTTAAGCAATTCGGGGATGAAGTCTGTTCCATTTAAATTTTCTTTGAGCTGGAAGCCAAATATTCTGGCGCCAAGCATGATTCCGATGCCGTCATTGAGCAAGTAGTCGGCCTGATTGATAATAGTCCGGTACTCAGCATCCTTTTGGGCGATATTATAGCAATGAGCATTTAAGAAATAGACAGTTGTTTTCTTATGGCTGACGAGATTTCGTTCAATTGCCGCCAATCCCTCTTCTACATCCATATTATCCATGGCTATATTGCCTAATTGATTTTTCGGCATTCGCAGCTCTCCTTATCACTGTTTTCTCCCGAGTCACCATTGCTCATTTCATTAACATCGCTTCTCTCTCGAATAGATTGCTGAAATCAATATTTTGGGCTACCGTATTCGCATGCGCATATGACGAATGGGTACCGGCATCTGTCCAATTGCCGCGAAGCACATCATATGTCAGCAAGCCATCCCGAAGATAATGATTATTAACATCTGTTATTTCCAGTTCACCTCGGGCGGACGGTTTAATTTGATCAATGAGGCCGTAGACAGAAGAATCATACATATAGATGCCCGTAACAGCATATTGAGATTTTGGAACCTCAGGCTTCTCCTCAATCGCTATTATGCGTCCATCGTATATGGCAGGAACACCAAACCGTTTCGGATCAATCACTTCTTTTATCAGAATCTTCGCTCCCGCCGCTTGTTCTTCGAAACTTCTAACATAAGGCTCAATCGTATCGGTGAATATATTGTCTCCAAGAATGACGACCATTTTCTCACCGCCAGTGAAATCCCTTGCAAGCCCCAAGGCTTCAGCTATACCGCCTGGGCGATCTTGTACTTTATAGGTGAAATGAACACCAAATTCATACCCGCTCCCTAAGAGGTCAACG
>CAJGCH010000058.1 GCA_904501845.1 uncultured Bacillaceae bacterium
ATGCTGACCTGGGCTTTGATGTCGATATGGGACCGTTGTTCCAAACGCCTGAAGAAACGGCAAAGCAAGCAATTGAGAATGACGTGCATGTGATTGGCATGAGCTCTCTTGCCGGCGGGCACAAAACCTTGCTTCCGCAGCTTAAGCAGGAATTAGAGCGGCTTGGCCGGGATGATATTCTCATTATTGCTGGCGGTGTCATTCCTAAACAGGATTATGATTATCTGCTTAGAAATGGAGCGGCCGCAATCTTTGGACCTGGAACAGTTATCCCGGATGCAGCCGTAACCATCATGGAGGAAATCTATAAAAGGCTCGGCTATGAGGAAGTGTCCGATTGATGGATAGGAAGGAAAGAAGGCGATTTAAGCGAAAAGAGCCATTAAACCTTCAAGTGACCGATATAGCTGCGCGGCTGCAAGAGGGTCAGGCAAGTGCTCTCTCAAAGGCGATTACCCTTGTTGAGAGCAGACAAAAGGACCATCGGCGGTCCGCTCAGGCCATCCTTGCTGAGGTGCTGCCCAATACTGGAGATGCCGTGCGAATCGGCATCTCGGGTGTCCCAGGGGCCGGGAAGAGCACCTTCATTGAAAGCTTCGGCTTATACCTTTGCAGTCTCGGGCATAAGGTCGCTGTTTTGGCGATCGACCCAAGCTCACCGGTAAGCGGAGGCAGTATTTTAGGGGATAAGACGAGAATGGAAAAGCTCTCCCGCCATCCGAATGCCTTCATCCGGCCGACCCCGTCTGAGGGGGAATTTGGCGGAGTCCACCGAAAGACGAGAGAAAGCTTGCTTTTATGCGAGGCGGCGGGGTACTCAGTCATCATTGTTGAAACGGTTGGTGTCGGTCAAAGTGAAGCAGAAGTGAGGGACATGGTCGATTTCTTCTTGCTTCTAGCCTTGACGGGGGCAGGAGATGAACTGCAAGGGATGAAGAAGGGGATTCTTGAACTCGTTGATGCTATCGCTGTCAACAAGGCTGATGGAGACAATTTAGAGAGGGCTTTAAGCGCAAAGGAGGAGTACAGCCGGGTGACGATGGGCATAACCCCAGCGACCTCTGGATGGAACATTGCGACCTTGACCTGTTCGGCCCTTTATCAAGAAGGGCTTGAGGATATTTGGAAGCTCGTCTTATCCTTTGCGGATGAGACGAGGCAATCAGGTGTGTTTGACTGCAGGCGAAGAAATCAAGCGGGCAAATGGCTTCAGGCTGAAGTGAGGCGGGCTTTGGTTGAACGTTTCATGAAAGATGGAGATGTTCAGGCTTCTCTAAAACTGCTGGAGGAAAGGGTAAGGGAAGGGACGGCTCTGCCTTCCATGGCAGCCCATGAGCTTATTGACGTTTATTTTTCTCTAAACAAGAAGTAAAATAAGAATGTCAGAAAAAAAGGATGGCAGTCGCTGCCATCCTTCAAACAAGGGAGTATAGGGATAAAACTTAATTACCAGAAATTTACCCTCTGGAACAAGATGGTAAACCTGTAAGCTGGATTATTTTTTTAATTTACACTCCTCTGGTAAAATAAAGAAAAAAGACCGGAAAGGAAGATTAAACAGCATGAGCATGGATTTCAATTTGTTTATGAATGATGTTGTCCGCCAAGCAAGGCAGGAAATACAGAATGCTGGGTATAAAGAGCTTAAAACGGCAGAAGAGGTTGAAGAAGCCTTAGAGGCAAAGGGAACGACGCTCGTGATGGTCAACTCTGTTTGCGGATGTGCAGGAGGCATCGCTCGTCCAGCAGCCTATCATGCGGTGAATTATGACAAACGGCCTGATCATCTTGTAACGGTATTCGCCGGCCAAGATAAAGAAGCAACAGCACGAGCACGTGAATATTTCACGGGTTATCCGCCATCCTCTCCATCATTTGCCTTATTAAAGGATGGAAAGATCATCAAGATGATAGAAAGACATGAAATAGAAGGTCATGAGCCAATGCAGGTCATTTCTGCCTTGCAGAATGCATTTGATGAATATTGCGAAGAATTCTGAGCCATCAATAGCCAGTGTCCCTTTTGGGGGGCACTGGTTTTTTTATGGATAGACAGGTCTGTTTATCGATATCATTTTATGCATAGATTTTGAATATTAGCTGGTTAAAATGAGGAAAAATTTAAACAGAATGAATATACAGATAATAAGTGATCGCCGTCCGATTGTATTTCTTTTAGTAATTTAGGAGAAATATCAAATCAGATGAAACCAATAATTTTTCTGTTTTAAAATTCATTTTGTTGTATATATATAATTTTTATGGTTTAATAGTTTTTATGTAAAGCAGAGAAGCAGCATGGAACTTATAAACATTATGGGGGAAAGACAAATGAAAAAGTGGCTACTTAGTTTATTGACTGTCGTATTCGCAGGGGTTTTATTAAGTGCTTGCGGCAGCAGCGAAGAATCTGGCAGTGACGGCTCAAGCGATAAAAAGGTGTTGAAAATGGCGACTTCCGCCGATTACAAGCCTTTTGAATATATTGATACGGCTAAGAGTGAAGAAATTATCGGATTTGATGTTGATTTAGCTAAGACTGTGGCTGAGAAGCTAGGCTATGAGCTGCAGGTTTCTGACATGGACTTTGGCGGATTGATTACCGCATTGAAAAATGGACAGGCTGATCTCGTGTTGGCTGGAATGACACCAACAGAAAAACGGGAAGAGAGCGTTGATTTCTCAGATATTTATTATACATCGAAGCATATGGTTGTAACAGCAAAGGACAGTAATATCACTTCAGCTGAGGATCTTAAAGGAGCGACAGTTGGCGTGCAAATGGGCTCTATCCAGGAAACGACTGCTGATGAACTTGCTAAAACGATTGATATGAAAGTAGAGGACCGGAACCGAATTCCTGAGCTTGTACAGGAGATCAAATCAGGACGTTTTGATGCTGCTATTATTGAAGATATGGTAGCAGAGGGGTATCTTGCCAAGAATGATGACTTGAGCGGCTTTGTGCTAGAACAAAGTGAAGAAGAAGTCGGTTATGCGATGGCATTCCCTAAAGGAAGCGAATTACGCGACCAATTCAACAAAGAGCTTCAAGCAATGAAGGAGAGCGGAGAGCTGCAAGAATTAGTCGTGAAGTGGTTTGACACAGACGCTGAATAAGTTGGATGGAAAATCCCAGAAGGCTCGATCCTTCTGGAATTTTTCTTTTTTCATCCATTTTCAGTTTCCTGAGACTGATCAATAATTGAAGAAGGAGAACCTGCATTATGAATTTAGACTTTACCGGGATTATCCCGTCGATGCCTTATATTTTGGAAGGGGTGAAAATCACCCTACAAATCGCAGCCCTTGCAGCTGTTTTCGGTTTTATTCTAGGGACCTTGCTTGCCCTTTGTAAAATTTCTAAGCTTAAGGTCCTGATTTGGCTGGCTGATTTCTACACCAGCATTTTCCGCGGCACACCGCTTGTGCTACAATTGATGATTATTTATTTTGCATCACCGCAATTATTTGGATTTCAGATTGAAGGATATTGGGCAGCTGTCTTATCATTCTCTCTGAATTCCGGTGCTTATATTTCGGAAGTCATCCGCGGCGGAATCTTGGCTGTTGATAAAGGACAGAGGGAAGCTGCAATGGCACTAGGAGTGCCTTATACGAGTATGATGGCAAACATTATTTTGCCGCAGGCATACAAAAATATCCTCCCAGCCCTGATGAATGAATTTATTACCTTGACCAAGGAATCTGCCATTGTGACAACGATTGGCGTTATGGATATTATGAGAAGAGCCTACCAGGTAGGCGGAGAGACATTCCAATACCTTGAGCCTCTATTGTTCGCGGGTCTCATCTATTACGTCCTCGTCATGATTCTTACGTTTATTGGAAAAATGGTTGAAAAGAGGTTGCAGCATTCATGATTAAAGTAGAGAATCTACAAAAGAACTTTGGTAAATTAGAGGTATTAAAAGGCATCACGACAGAAATCAAGGAAGGGGAAGTGATTGCGGTCATCGGTCCCTCTGGTTCTGGAAAATCGACATTCCTGCGCTGTTTGAATCTGATGGAAACGCCAACTGGCGGGTCTGTTTGGATTAAGGGACAGGAAATTACGGCGCCGAAAACGAATGTCCTCGCTATGCGTCAAAATGTCGGAATGGTATTCCAGCATTTCAATCTGTTTCCTCATAAGACCGTTCTCGAAAATGTGACGTATGCACCGGTGAAAGTGAAGAAGATGAATAAGGATGAAGCGAAGAAGGAGGCAATGGATATTCTTGCTAAGGTTGGCATGGCAGAGAAAGCAAATGAATATCCTGGCCAGCTGTCCGGCGGGCAAAAGCAGCGGGTCGCAATCGCACGCGCTCTCGCTATGAAACCGGAAATCATGCTGTTTGACGAACCGACTTCAGCTCTTGATCCTGAGATGGTTAAAGAAGTGCTTGAAGTTATGAAGTCATTAGCAATTTCAGGAATGACTATGGCGATTGTTACGCATGAGATGGGTTTCGCGAAGGAAGTCGCGGACAGGGTACTGTTTCTTGATGGCGGTGTAATCGTAGAAGACAGCGCTCCAGAGCTATTCTTTACCTCTCCTAAATCACAGCGCGCGAAAGAGTTCTTGCAGAAAGTATTATAAATAGCCTATTCTTAAGAAAGATATTCTGATGTTCAGAATATCTTTTTTTGGGTACATTACTTATCGGGGTGATACATAAATGTTCAAAATCGGCTATCGAACGATAAAAACAGCTATTGGGACACCAGTGGCTATTTATATAGCACAATTAATTGGCCTCCATAGCTTTGCTTCTGCAGGAATTATTACCATTTTATGCATCCAGCGCACAAAGAAGAAATCGCTCAGGGCAGCATGGGATCGCTTTGTCGCCTGTTTAATCGCAATGGCCTATTCCTATCTGTTCTTTGAATGGATTGCCTACACGCCGCCTGTGATTGGATTAATGCTTCTATTTTTCATTCCTACTACGGTCGCACTGAAGGTTTCCGGCGGTATTGTGACAAGCTCCGTAATTATCTTGCATTTATATGCATCTAACTCTATTACGATGGACACCTTGCTGAATGAGTTATGCCTCGTGGTAATAGGAATCAGCGTGGCCTTTCTAGTGAATTTCTACATGCCAAGCATGGACCAGGAGCTCGTTGAGTATAAGAATAAAATCGAGAATTTATACAGGATTATATTGAAGGAATTGAGTGAATACCTGGTAACTGGCAATAGCATTTGGACAGGCAAGGAAATCATCGAGGCGGATAATGCCATTAAAAAGGCTGTCTATTATGCCGCTCTCGATCTTGAAAACCATATTACCGGGAGTGAGGATTCCTATTATCATTACTTCAAGCTAAGAGAGAGGCAGCTAGCCATCTTAAAGAGAATTCTACCGCTTGCTGGAAAGATGGATTTGTCTGAACATGAGGGCAGCCGTGAGATTGGAGAATTCATCGGTCATTTGAGCGATAATGTCCATCACCGGAACACGACAGAAGAACATATCAAACAGCTTGAGGAGCTGCTTGAGAATTTGAAGAAGAAGGAAATACCATCGAACTTCGAGGAGTTTGAGCGACGCGCTGCCCTTTTTCAATTAGGGAAGGAACTGAAGGATTATTTGGTCATTAAGAGTACGGTGAAGCCATTGCCATTTACGAAAGTTAAAGAGGGATGAATAAGTGGTTTAAGCTGGTCAGATACTAGGAAAAAAGGTGATACTCTATGAACTGGCTTTCACTCTTGTTCATCATTCATGCAATCTCGCCAATCTGGCCTCTTGGCCAAAATCCTCTTCCTGGCGATCCGTTTATCATCATTAATCTACAAACGAATGAACTGTATTATTATGAGGAAGAACAGGAATTGCTGCATTTCCCAGTGGCAACAGGAAGGGAAAAAGGGGATACTCCGGAAGGATTGTATACCATCGTAACTAAATTCACAGACCCGGAATACTCCTCCAAACGAATTCCGGCAGAAAACCCCCGTAATCCATTAGGTTCAAGATGGATGGGGATAGACGCACGAGAGACGAATGGCCGGGTATACGGCATTCACGGAACCAATAGAGAAGACTCAATCGGCAAGCATCTCTCTGGGGGCTGCATCCGTATGAAAAATGAAGATGTAGAGCGACTATTTGCGCATGTACCTCTTGGCACTAAGGTGTATATCTATGCGGGAGATGAGCCGCCTCTTACATTTGCTATTCAATATGGCGCCGTTCGCCAAGCATCACAGCCTTGATTTAAGATGATAAAACACCAGCCTTTCAGCTGGTGTTTTTCTCTGGTCCTATAAAAAAGCGGTAATCCCTGATAGCAAGGTCACAGCTACCATGGTAATAATCATTAAATAGACAATGATTTTTTGAGTGCGCTTATTAGACATGAGTTCCACTCCTTCTATGCTCTTGATTTGATACTACTATTTTTAGGCTCCCTCCTCAAGTGAAAAAAATTTCTTCTGTTTCAAGGTGTATGCCTTTATAGAATTTTACGAATGTTCTATTATTTATATAGGCAAAAAAAGGGAGGATGAGCATGCAAAGGGGAATCAACCATATTGGAATTGCCGTAAAATCTATTTCGGAAGCGCTTCCTATTTATAAGGATGTGTTCGGAATGGTTTATGAAGGGGAAGAAATTGTTCCAAGTCAAAAGGTCAAGGTAGCCTTCCTTTTGGCAGGAAATACCCGGATTGAATTGCTTGAGCCGATAGATGAGACAAGTGCCATTGCAAAATTTATCGAAACAAAAGGGGAGGGGATTCACCATCTTGCGCTAGAGGTAACAAGCATTAAAGATAGAATCGCTGAACTGAAAGAAAAAGGAATACAATTGATTGATGAAGAACCGAGACCTGGTGCACATCATACAGAAGTGGCATTCATACATCCTAAGTCAGTACATAGGGTTTTGGTAGAGTTATGCGAGAAACCGAAACGGGAGGAATAAGGGTGGATATTTACGAGAAGATCACGGAGCTGTATGACAGAAGGAATGATATTGAACTTGGCGGCGGATTCGAAAAAATTGAGAAACAGCATGAAAAAGGGAAATTGACGGCCAGGGAACGGATTGACCTTCTTGTAGATGAGGATAGCTTTGTTGAATTATATGCATTCGTCGAACATCGCAATAAGGACTTTGGATTAGACAAGGTAAAGGGGCCAGGGGATGGCGTTGTGACCGGTTATGGTAAAATAGGCGGCCGGCCTGTATACATATTTTCGCAGGATTTCACCGTATTTGGGGGAGCGCTCGGTGAGATGCATGCTAAAAAAATCTCGAACATCATGGACTTAGCCGCCAAGAATGGTGCACCGATTATAGGCTTGAATGACTCAGGCGGAGCGAGGATTCAAGAAGGTGTCACATCTCTTGATGGGTATGGTCATGTATTCTATCGGAATGTCATCTATTCAGGTGTTGTTCCGCAAATATCAGTCATCATGGGACCTTGTGCAGGGGGAGCCGTATACTCGCCAGCTATCACTGATTTCGTTTTCATGGTGGACAAGACGAGCCAAATGTTCATTACAGGACCTAAGGTAATTGAAACGGTCACAGGCGAGAAAATCAGCTCCGAGGACCTGGGCGGCGCAAAGGTTCATAATACGGTGAGCGGGAATGCCCATTTTGAAGGGAAGACAGAAGAAGAGACCTTGCAAATGGTAAGAAGGCTTGTATCCTACCTGCCGCTCAATAATGATCAGCTGCCTCCGCGCGAGGAGTGGGATGATGAGGATGATGACCGTCCGGATCTGTGCGATATTGTTCCATTTGACGGTGTGCGTCCTTATGATGTCAGAAAGGTCGTTCGTGAAGTGGTGGATGAAGGCTCTTTCATGGAAATCCAGGAGGGCTTTGCGAAAAATATTGTCGTTGGGCTAGCCCGTCTCCGCGGGGAAACCATCGGGCTTGTTTGCAATCAGCCGAAAAACATGGCTGGCGGACTTGACATTAATTCATCTGATAAGGCGGCCCGCTTCATTCGTTTTTGTGATTCCTTTAATATCCCGATTGTAACATTTGAGGATGTGTCCGGCTTCTTCCCTGGAATCAAGCAGGAACACGGAGGCATTATCCGTCACGGGGCGAAGATTCTTTACGCCTATTCAGAGGCAACAGTGCCAAAGCTGACAGTCATCCTGCGCAAGGCGTATGGTGGCGCATATGTCGCGCTTAACAGCAAATCCATCGGTGCAGATCTTGTCTATGCTTGGCCTAACGCAGAGATAGCTGTTATGGGGCCTCAAGGTGCAGCGAATATCATATTTGCCAGAGAAATCAACAATAGTCCGGATCCGGAGAAGGTCCGCCAGCAAAAGATCGAGGAATACCGGGAGAAATTCGCAAACCCTTATGTAGCTGCAAGCCAAGGGTTGGTCGATGATGTCATAGACCCGCGGGAGACTCGCCTAAAAATTGCTCAGGCTCTTGAGATTCTAAGAACGAAAAAGGAAGTCCGCCCGGCGAAAAAGCATGGGAATATACCATTGTAAGAAGAAGGAAGAGGAGCCTGTTAAAGGTTCCTCTTATTTCGAGAAAAGGGATTCATTATTCAGATTATTCAAAATTGTTGTATTTGATAGGCAAAAACTGTCTAGCCCGGCTTGGGGTTCCGCCCTTTTCTTATCTGAAAAACATCGGTATACTAAAAAAGATAATAGCTTAATTCCTGGTTAGGAGGAAGAAAGATGATTAATGAAGAAAGATTATTGCAGGAATTCCTGGAATTAGTCCAAATCGATTCTGAAACAAAGAACGAAGGACAAATCTCAAAGGTACTAAAAGATAAATTCACGGCTCTTGGCCTGGATGTATACGAAGACAATGCCAAAGAAGTAACGGGCTTTGGTGCTGGCAACTTAATTTGTACGCTTCCAGGGAATGTGGAAGGCGCGGATACGATTTATTTCACTTCCCATATGGATACGGTAACACCAGGAGCAGGCGTTAAGCCAAGCATTAAAGACGGTTATGTCGTTACAGACGGGACAACCATTCTTGGCGCTGACGATAAGACAGGACTTTCTGTCATGCTTGAGGTTTTACGTGTCATCAAGGAGAACGACTTGAAGCACGGTACCATCCAATTCATCATCACGGTTGGAGAAGAATCCGGTCTTGTCGGTGCGAAAGCCCTTGATCCATCTCTTATTAAAGCTACATACGGGTTTGCGTTGGACAGCGATGAAGCGGTTGGGAATATCATCGTCGCTGCGCCGACACAAGCGAAAATCAAGGCGGTTATCAAAGGGAAAACTGCTCATGCAGGCGTAGCTCCTGAAAAAGGCGTTTCAGCCATCACTATTGCCGCAAAAGCAATCGCAAAAATGCCGCTTGGCCGCATTGATGAAGAAACTACGGCGAACATTGGTGTATTCGATTGCGCTAACAAACAAACTAATATTGTCGTGGATCATGTGGAAATCTTGGCTGAGGCACGCTCCTTGATTGCGGAAAAAATGGAAAAACAAGCTGCTCTCATGAAAGATGCATTTGAATCCACAGCTGCTGAAATGGGCGGTACGGCTGAAGTTGAAATCGAGGTTATGTACCCTGGATTCAAATACGGAGACGGAGACCATGTCGTTGAAGTAGCGAAGAAGGCTGCCAGAAAAATCGGCAGGGAACCAGAATTGAAGCATAGCGGCGGCGGGTCTGATGCTAACGTCATCGCTGGCCATGGTATCCCGACAGTCAACCTGGCTGTAGGCTATGAAGATATTCACACAACGAATGAAAAAATGCCAATTGCTGAACTATATAAATTAGGTGAAATGGTATTGGCTATTATTGAAGAAGTAGCTGCACCAACGAAGTAACAATGAAAGAAAACGGCCACCGGCATCACCGGTGGCTTCTTTGCCATCTTACTAGTTAAAGGCGCAGATGGGGGAGGCTTAAGACGACATGACAGTACAAGGGCAGGTAAAAAAAGGCGGGCGCATTATCCTGCATGTGGATATGAATAGCTTCTATGCCTCTGTGGAAATTGCATTTGACCCTTCACTCAAGGGGAAGCCCTTGGCCATTGCCGGCAATGCGAAGGAACGCAGAGGGATTATTGTTACATGCAGCTATGAAGCGCGCAGGTTTGGCGTGAAGACGACCATGCCTATCTGGCAAGCGCAGAAGCTTTGCCCAAAACTGATTGTGATGGAACCTAATTTTGACCGGTACCGAGCGGCTTCCCAAGGGATCTTTGAGCTGCTGCGCACGTTTACGCCTATCGTGGAGCCCGTCTCTATTGATGAGGGCTATCTTGATATCACCGATCATTGTGAAGGGCAGTCGCCCATCAAGATGGCTCATACCATCCAGGAGCGTATCATGGAAACAATGGGACTCCCTTGCAGCATTGGGATTGCGCCGAATAAATTCCTGGCTAAAACAGCCTCCGACATGAAAAAACCCATGGGCATTACCATTTTGCGCAAGAGGGAAGTGGAGGAGAAGCTTTGGCCGCTTCCTGTCAAGGAAATGCATGGTGTAGGCGAGAAAACGGCTCAAAAGCTTGCTGCAATCCAAATTAAGACCATCGGGGATTTGGCAAATGCCTATGAGGGAGCGCTCGAGAAATTGTTGGGGATCAATGGACTCCGTCTAAAGGAACGGGCAAACGGGATAGACCGGCGAGAGGTAGACCCTGAATCTATTTTTGATTACAAGAGCGTCGGGAATTCTACGACTCTGCCGCGGGATGTCACCAATCAGCAAGAATTATTCGCTGTTCTAAGACGCCTGAGTGAAAAAGTCGGAGCGCGGCTAAAGAAAAAAGAGCTATTAGCATCAAAAGTTCAAATTATGATACGCTATAAGGATAGGAGAACCGTTACTCGGGGTAAAACATTGGTAAACCCAATCATCAAGAGCGAAGATTTGTACATGCATGCGAAGGATCTGTTCGTGAAGAATTGGAATGGGGACCCTGTCCGTCTGCTTGGCGTCACCGCCAATGAGGTCGTCGATGCCCATGAGGCCATGAAGCAGCTCGATTTATTCTCCTACACACAGGATGTGAAGGAAGTGAAGCTAGAGACAGCTGTGGATGCGCTCACGAAGAAATTTGGGAGTCAAATCATTCAAAGAGGCATTGAGATTAAGGATGCTAATGCCGCGAGCAATACAAGCTTCAGTAAAGATTTTTTGCACCGGCCAAAGCCTGATGGTCCGCATGTAAAATAGGTTTCGGAACTTGCACAAATGGTGTAAAATTGCTAAGGTTAATACGGTTTAATACAAGTGAAATCCATGATTGAAAGGAATGTTAGCAATGGGAAAACAACAAATTGGTGTCATCGGTCTAGCCGTCATGGGCAAGAACCTAGCGTTTAATATAGAGAGCCGTGGTTATTCGATTTCTGTTTACAATCGTTCTGCTGATAAAACAGAGGCAATGATGAAAGAGGCGGAAGGCAAAAATGTACTTCCTACATATTCAATTGAGGAGTTTGTCAATTCCCTTGAGAAACCCCGCAAGATCTTGATCATGGTGAAGGCGGGTGCTGCAACAGATGCGACAATCGCTCAATTGACTCCACACCTTGATAAGGGCGATATCATAATTGATGGAGGCAACACCTTCTTCAAAGATACGCAGCGCCGCAATGAAGAGCTCAGCAAGCAAGGCTTCTACTTCATCGGTACCGGCGTATCAGGCGGTGAGGAAGGCGCATTAAAAGGACCTTCTATCATGCCGGGTGGCCAAAAAGAGGCTTATGAGCTTGTTGCCCCAATCTTGAAGGCCATCTCTGCAAAGGTCGGCGAAGATGATTGCTGCACCTACATCGGTCCCGATGGAGCAGGTCATTATGTGAAAATGGTCCATAACGGTATCGAATACGGGGACATGCAGTTGATCTCCGAATCCTATGCTCTTCTTCGTCATATCCTTGGACTCAATGCCGAAGAATTGCACGAGGTATTCTCTGAATGGAATAAGGGTGAGCTAGATAGCTACCTGATTGAGATCACAGCTGATATCTTCACGAAAATGGATGAGGAAACAGGCAAGCCTATGGTAGATATCATCCTTGATAAAGCAGGCCAAAAAGGAACAGGTAAATGGACAAGTCAAAGCGCACTTGACCTCGGTGTTCCGCTTCCGATTATTACGGAATCTGTATTCGCTCGCTTCTTATCTGCCTTAAAGGAAGAGCGTGTTGCAGCATCTAAAGTATTGTCAGGCCCTGTACAAAAGGAATTCACAGGTGATAAGGAAGCATTCATTGAGTCTATTCGCAAGGCGCTTTACATGAGTAAAATCTGTTCTTACGCCCAAGGATTTGCCCAAATGAAGGCGGCATCAGATGAATTCAACTGGGACCTTCAATATGGCGATATCGCGATGATCTTCCGCGGCGGCTGCATCATCCGTGCCCAATTCCTGCAAAAAATTAAGGATGCCTATGACCGCAATCCTGAGCTCAAGAATCTTCTTCTTGACGAATACTTCAAGGAAATCGTTACAAGCTATCAGGAAGCCCTGCGTGAAGTAATCGGCACGGCTATCCAAGCAGGAATCCCTGTTCCTTGCTTCAGTGCTGCATTATCTTACTATGACAGCTATCGTGCTGAAACATTGCC
>CAJGCH010000059.1 GCA_904501845.1 uncultured Bacillaceae bacterium
CTCTCAAACAGCAAAGGGATGTCCATGATGACAATGGAGGCCCCATTTTCAAAAGCCCGATCCGTTTCTCGCCCCATCCATTCTCTAACCGCTGGATGCACAATTGCATTTAACGTATGGCGCTTTTCTTCATCAGCGAAGATGACCGACCCAAGTTTCTTTCTATCAAGCGTCCCATCCTCAAGCAACATGTCATTCCCAAAGGCCTCCGTGATTTCCCTTAGTGCCGGCATGCCCGGTTCAACGACTTTCCTTGCTGCGATATCTGCATCAACGACAGGGTAGCCTTGTGAGATAAGCCAGTTTGAGACTGTGCTTTTCCCGCTAGCAATACCGCCTGTCAGTCCAATAATTTTCTTCATAAAAATATCGTATCCCCTGTCTAAAATAATTTACTGACCCCGAGTATGATTAAGACAATTCCAGGTACAAAGGACAAAACCTTCGCAAAGAGCGAATCATTTAAGTACTTTCCAGCTTGGAGGCCGGTTTTCATAAACACGGCACTCATAAGGAAGCAAAGCAAGACGATACCGGCAGGCGGATAGTTGAGAATACCGGCCCCAATTCCTGCACCAAATCCATCAAGAGAAAGGGCAAAGCCTAAAAAACAAGCTTCAAGACCCGTAATGGTGCCTGAGCGGTCAAAGTCGGCGCTGAGCGGCTTTTTCAAAATATGAACGACAAGACCGATCGACTTGATCTCCAGCTGGAATAAAGTCCGTTCATCCACATTCAAATATACATCATCATTTGGCTTTAAATTACTTGATGCTGTCCAAAGGCCTAATAATATCAGGATTAGGCCTCCAAGCACGCCTGCCCATGACTCTGCCATGAAGTGTTCACTCACAGAACCTGTGAACATGCCAATCGCAAAGCTTATGGCCGAACAAGCGGCAATGATCATAATCGATTTTAAGGGAATGACCACATTCCGGATTCCATAGGTCATTCCGACACCACAACTGTCAAGGCTGACTGCCATAGCGAGTAAGAGTATTGAAGCCAAGTGCTCCATTCGAGGGAACTCCTTTCAACAATCAATACCATACTATATGTCAGAAGCCTATTTTATGTTCATGGCCTTCAATCGCGTTTTTGACAGGAGGGACAATAAACAGTGCCTCTGCCCCCGACAATGATTCTCTCCATGATTGTGCCGCATGTCTTGCAAGGCTGCCCCTTCCTGGAGTAAGCAAATAATTCGAGCTGGAACATGCCAATCTGCCCTTGTGAATTCACGTAAGAACGAATGGTGCTTCCTCCCTTTTCAATGGCATCAGCAAGCGTCGTCTTAATCGCCGCATACAGGCGCTCGATTTCCTCTTTATCCAAGGACGAAGCGGGACGCTCTGGATGTATGCCCGCATGGAACAATGCCTCATCCACGTATATATTCCCAAGCCCGGCAAGCAATCGCTGATCCAAGAGGACCGTCTTAATAAAACGATGCGTCTTCCGGAGCCCTTCTGCCAGATGCTCTGGCGTGAATTCCTCAGAAAATGGTTCAGGACCCACCTTTGAAAGCGGCAGAACATCCAGCTCCGTTCCTTTCGGATATAAATGCATCGTGCCGAATTTGCGCACATCTCTGTAACGGAGCTCCGTGCCATCCGTGAATGAAAAAATGACGTGGGTATGCTTATCCATCTCTTCACTCTTGTCAAATAGGCCATATTTCCCTTCCATGCGCAAATGGGAAACGAGGCTATAATCATCTAAGTAAAAGATAAGGAACTTGCCGCGGCGGCCAATCTCACGAATCGTCTGTCCCTTAAGGAAGAGGCGGAACAATTCGGCGTCATCCGGTTCCTTGATGATCTTGCCCCATCGCACCTCTACATCCTCAATCGTCTTGCCAAGCACCAAGACTTCAAGCGTGCGCCTTATCGTCTCTACTTCTGGTAATTCAGGCAAACCAATACCCCCTTATGCTGTTCTCTATTTCGCATCATACCAAGTATCGCCAAATGAATAATCCACCTTGAGCGGAACACTCAACTTGATGGCATTCTCCATTTCCTCTGGCACGATTTTCTTTAAGATGTCTATTTCATCCTTCGGCGCTTCAAAAATCAATTCATCATGCACTTGAAGCAAAAGCTTCGCCTGCAGATTCTCTTGCTTCAGCCGGTCGTTCATGTGAATCATCGCCAGCTTAATAATATCAGCGGCACTGCCCTGAATCGGCGTGTTCATCGCTGTTCTTTCTGCAAACCCGCGTACATTGAAGTTTCGGTTATTGATTTCCGGGATATAACGGCGCCGATGGAGAAGGGTCTTTACATAGCCGCACTCCTTCGCCTCTTCAATAATATCCTTCATGTAACGCTGTACGCCCGGATAGCTTTCCAAATAACGTTCAATGAAGGTGCCGGCTTCCTTCCTCGTTATATTCAGATTTTGGGATAAACCATAATCACTGATCCCATATACGATTCCGAAGTTGACCGCCTTTGCATGGCGTCTCATAAGAGATGTCACTTCCCCTTCTTCCACATGGAATACATCCATCGCCGTTTTCGTATGGATATCCATATCTTGCTTGAATGCCTCGATTAAATTCTCATCATCCGCAATATGGGCAAGGACACGGAGCTCGATTTGAGAATAGTCTGCCGCAAATATGACCCAATCCTCCACCGATGGCACGAAGGCTTGCCTGATTTTCTTGCCTTCTTCCAAGCGGATAGGGATGTTCTGCAGATTCGGATCAGTCGAGCTTAAGCGGCCAGTCTGCGTTAACGCCTGATTAAAGCGTGTATGCACTTTGCCATCCTCATGGATGACCTTTAAAAGCCCTTCAATATAAGTCGATTGCAGCTTGCCAAGCTGGCGATAGTCCAGAATCTCACGGATAATTTCATGTTTATTCTCAAGCTTCTCCAGAATATCCGCTGATGTGGAGTAACCCGTTTTTGTCTTCTTGATCACAGGCAGGCCCAATCGCTCAAAAAGAATGACCCCTAATTGCTTTGGAGAGTTAATGTTGAACTTCTCACCAGCCATGTCATAGATTTTTGTCTCTATATCCGTAAGCCTCGCTGCCAGCTCTCCGCCCATTTCCTTCAGTCTTTCCTTATCCACCTTGACACCCGTAATCTCCATCTCAGCCAGGATGACGGCAAGCGGCAATTCCAAATCATTCAGCAAGGATAATTGCGCATTTGCAATTAGCTGACTTTCAATACTCGCTTTAATCAACCCCATTGCATGAGCCTTGCGTGCGATATGCTCACCGTAAACCTCCGGACTTGGGATTTTACGTTTCGCTCCTTTTCCATATACATGCTCATCCGTTTGGATATGACCTGCATGATGCTTTTTCGCAAGGTCTGCCATATCTACTTCCGGCTCAGCAGGATTAAGCACATAGGAAGCAAGGAAGAGATCGAACTCAGTCCCTTTCAACTCTATCCCATGGCGATGAAGAGCAACGATTGTTTTCTTCACATCATGCACCGTTTTCTTCATGTCAGGATTTTCTGCCCATTCCTTAAACACAGCTGATTCAACAGCCGTATCTTTCTCCATGAAGAAGGCCCCTTTCTCATTTGAGATAGCAACGCCAATAATAGGGGCTGTATGGTAATTATCCTCTAAGATTTCTACGTACAGCGCCGTATCATCGGTAAATAGGTCTGAGGTGATTTCCTTGATGAATGTATAGTCAATCTCCTCAAGTACCTCAGTCTCCTCAGCCTTAACCGGGTCCATCTTCTCAATCAAGGTCGCAAAGCCAAGTTCCTTATAAATGGCGAGCAGCTTTTCCTGGTCTGCGCCCGTGTAATCAGCCTCCTCAAGACTGACTTCAATCGGCGCCTGTTTTTCAATGGTCGCAAGCTGCTTGGATAGGATGGCCTGCTCTTTATATTCTTCAATTTTTTCTTTTAATTTCTTGCCGCTCACCTTATCAGGCGATTCGACAACTGCCTCCACGCTTCCGAACTGGTGCAGAAGCTTCAGCGCTGTTTTCTCTCCAACGCCGGGGATTCCAGGGATATTATCAGAGGAATCACCCATCAAGCCCTTCAGGTCGATTATCTGCTCAGGTGTCAAATTATACTTCTCTCTAATATGCCCAGGCGTGTAATCCTCCATATCCGTGATTCCTTTGCGCGTAATTCGAACCGTCGTTTTCTCTGAAGCAAGCTGTGTCAAATCCTTGTCTCCGGAAATGACCGTGACCTCATACCCTTCGCCCTCTGCTAGAGTGGCAAGGGTACCAATAATGTCATCCGCCTCATAATTCGGCAATTCATAGCGAGAGACCCCATACGCATCAAGCAACTCGCGAATAAATGGAAATTGCTCGGATAGCTCCGGCGGAGTCTTTTGGCGGCCTCCCTTATATTCCTTGAAGGTACTATGGCGAAATGTAGTCTTGCCAGCGTCAAAGGCCACCAGCATATGGGTCGGCTTTTCCTCTTCCATTATTTTGTTCAGCATCATCGCGAAGCCGTAAATGGCATTTGTATGTACACCCTTATCATTATTGAGCAAAGGCAACGCAAAAAATGCTCTGTAAGCAATGCTATTGCCATCTATTAAAACGATTCTATTATTCATGCTTTCCTCCCATTAATCGTATTTATCCATTTAACCGTTGATCTTATTACTCTATTCTAACATGAGTCTTAATTGAAAGAAAAACCGCTGTTCTCTCCTCCGGAAACATGCTTTTCACTTAAATCCGCTCGAAAATGAAAAGCTCCCTTCACGAACCGTGAAAGGAGCCAACTTTTCATGTCTATTTCATTTCCCTTTTAATAGAACATTGATTCTTCGGGATGATAACTGTAAATGTACTGCCTTCATTCAGCTTGCTCTCGATGGTGATTTCACCGTGATGGGCTTCAAGGATATGTTTCACAATCGCGAGTCCAAGTCCCGTTCCGCCGCTCTCTCTGCTCCGGTCCTTATCAACTCGATAAAAACGTTCAAAAATGCGCGGAAATTCCTTTTCTTCAATGCCAATCCCAGTATCTGAAACCCTGAGATAGACCTTATCTCCATCCTCGCTCGCAGAGACCGTCACCTTTCCGTTAGGAGGTGTATAAGAAATGGCATTGCTAACGAGATTGATAATGACTTGCTGTATGCGGAAGGAATCCGTTTCACAAATGATCGGCTTTTTAGGTTCCATTATCTCCAAGTGAATATTCTTCTTGGTTGCTTTCTTCTCAAGAATTTCATATGTGTCTTTTAGGACAGGCACGATGTCCACCTTTTGCAGATCGAGGCGGAAGCCATGCTGTTCCACCTTGGATAACTCAAGTAATTCCTTGATCAGCGCCTGTAGTCTATTGCTCTCCTTCAGGATGATTGATAAGAAGTGATCAAGCGTGTTTTTATCTTCCTTAGCACCGTCAATTAATGTTTCAGTGAAGCCCTTAATGGACGTTACAGGGGTATTCAATTCATGAGATACATTGGCTACGAATTGCTTTCGCACAGTTTCAAGCTTCTTAAGCTCAGTAATATCATGGAAGACGAGAATAATCCCTTTCCATTCGCCTTTCGGTCCAATAATCGGAGCACCGTACACCTCAAAATTCTTCCGTTCGAGCCCGATTGTCAGGACGATTTGCTTCCTGACCTTTTGCTCTACCATGAAGATTTCCTCAATGAGAGCATTGACTTCCTCACGGTCTATCACCTTGTAATACAGTTCGGATAAGAAGCTCTCCTCATCCACCTTAAAGAGATTTAGGTACTCGCGATTGACCATATTGATATATCCCTTGTCATCAATCAATAATAACGCACTTCCCATATTCTCAATCAAGGTACTGAGCCGGTCCTTCTGTATATCATAGGCAATTTTCATCTCTTGCATATCGCGGGCAAGCTGATTAATGGAATCATTCAGCATCCCCACTTCCTTATTACGCCCGACATATGAGCGCGCCCGGTAATTTCCTTTTGTCAGCTCACGCACTGCACCAAGGGCACTTTCAACCGGTACGAAGTATTTCTTGATGATTTGAAAGACAAACAGCATGATAATAATGAAAGCAACAATCAGGAACAATAGGGATGTTGTCCAGGCAGATAGCCCATCAATACTGGCATTTCTTTCTTTCCCGACCAACAGATAGCCTTCACCTGCTTGATTTTTGTCTAAATAATAATAGAAGCTGTCCCTATTAAGTTCTCCGTGGATTGGTTCATTAAATTGGCCGGCATAATTCGTCACTTCGGCTTGATAAAGGTCTCGCTCC
Source organism: uncultured Bacillaceae bacterium (assembly GCA_904501845.1). GTDB lineage: Bacteria > Bacillota > Bacilli > Bacillales > Pradoshiaceae > Pradoshia. Next base: position 6,228 of record CAJGCH010000059.1, read on the forward strand.
TCAGCAGACAGTCCCTCTTCCATATAAGTAAACTCAGATAGGAGCTTGCCATCATTGCCGGCGAGCAGAATGGTGATCTCGTACTTTTCACTAAGCTGCTTGAGCCTGCCATTTACAGTAGCAGTATCCTGTATATCAGCGAGCTGCCATTCGATAATTTGTGCCACATTCTCTAAATCGTCCTTTGTATCCTTCTCTAGATACATACCGAACAGCTTCCCTAACAAAATTCCAAACAGGAGGGAAACCATTAGGATAGCGGCGGCTATTTCGAATGTCATCATTCTTCTTGCTTTATTCATTCTTTAGGTTCCTCTAACTTATAGCCCAGCCCGCGTACGGTTTTGATATAGGCCGGTTTCTTCGTATCTTGTTCAATCTTTTCACGCAAATGGCTAATGTGCACGTCTACAATTCGTGTATCTCCGACAAAATCATAATTCCAGATTACATTCAAAAGCTGGTCCCTTGTTAAAATTCTAGACTTATTCTTCGCTAGATAAGCCAATAATTCAAATTCCTTCGGAGTCAGCTCAAGCATCTCATCACCCAGATAGGCTTCATATCGCTCCAAATATATCTTCAAATTCCCAATCGTAAGGAAATCAGATTCATCCTCTTTTATCTCGGTCGCACTATTCATCATATCCACCCTGCGCAATAGTGCCTTCACCCTTGCCACAACCTCACGCGGGCTAAAAGGCTTTGTCATATAGTCATCAGCACCGAGCTCAAGCCCAAGGACTTTATCAAACTCCTCATTTTTTGCAGTAAGCATCATAATTGGGACTGTAACCTTGTTTTGTCGTAAGATTTTGCAAATCTCGATCCCGTCTAATTTCGGCAGCATGAGATCCAAAATGATGACGTCAGGTTTTTCGGTCATGGCCAATTGCTTGCCCATTTCCCCATCCATTGCCTTTATTACGCTAAACCCAGCTTGTTCCAAATTATACGCTAGCAAAGTAATGATTGATTCTTCATCTTCCACAACTAGGACTTTTTTGCTCATCTTATCCTCCTGCCACTCCCATATATATTGGCTTTATTTATGCTAGCTGCCATATGATTGGCCAGCTCTATTTGCATTTGTACATCATACCTGCAGGACATCTGCTAAGATATTAAATTTTATACAGATGAATCCCTCACTATTATATATGAAAAGATGAATTCTTGGTATAATACCCAATCTCGAAATTGGCAGGTAAGTAAAAACATAAATGGATCGACCCTTGATTTCCGGGTTCCTTCCAGCTTCTCGCTCTTAAGGGCTTACTGAAATAATTGCATACAAAATTAAAGGGACCCTGAATGTAAACATTCAGAGTCCCTTTTCAAGTTCTATTCATATTGAGTTAGGCAAGAATGGACATGACCGCTTTGACAGATTGAACCGAATGATCAAGAGCAGCTTTTTCCTCCTCTTGCAATTCAAGTTCAATGACTTTTTCTATGCCTCCTGCGCCAATGATGGTTGGCACACCAAGATAGATGCCATTATAGCCATATTCCCCCTCTAAATAGGCTATAGCTGGGAGGACACGGCGCTGATCCTTCAAGATAGCTTCTGCCATGGAGACAAGGGAGGCTGCTGGCGCATAGTAGGCACTGCCATTGCCAAGCAGCTCCACAATTTCCCCTCCGCCTTTTCTTGTCCGTTCGACAATGCTGTCAAGACGTTCCTTTGGAATAAGCTTTTCTAGAGGAATTCCGCCGGCATAGGAATAGCGGACAAGAGGGACCATTTCGTCCCCATGCCCCCCAAGGACAAAGCCGGTAATATCCTTAACAGACAGATTTAATTCCTGAGCGACAAATGTACGGAACCTTGCTGTATCGAGAACGCCGGATTGACCAATGACACGATTCTTCGGAAAACCAGTTTCTTTAAAAACCGTATAGGTCATCGCGTCAACCGGGTTTGTCAGCACGATGATGTAGCTATCCGGCGAGTGCTTCGCAACTTCCTTTGCTACTGAACGCATGATTTTCTGGTTGGTTTGCACAAGATCATCACGACTCATCCCAGGCTTACGGGCAATGCCTGCCGTAATAATCACGAGATCAGAATCCTTTGTATCCTCGTAATTGGATGTACCTGTAATCGATGCATCAAATCCCTGTACCGGACCTGCTTCGGCCATGTCTAAAGCCTTCCCCTTTGTAGGCTTATCCATTTGCGGAATATCAACAAGCACGACATCTCCCAGCTCCTTTTGAGCTAAAAGAAAGGCTGTTGTTGCTCCTGTAAAACCACTTCCGATTACAGAGATTTTATTGCGCTTCAATCCCATATATCATCTACCCCCATCTTTTATTGACGGTACCGTTCAAATTCTCCCCAGTTACCCCTGTCTGGATTAAACCCTTTGTTCCCTTATTCCATATTCTTGATTAACTCATCAGCAAACTCAGAGCATTTCACTTCGTTTGCACCATCCATCAAACGAGCGAAGTCATAAGTGACCACTTTCGAATCAATGGTTTTCTCCATGGAACGAGTGATCATATCTGCTGCTTCATTCCAGCCTAAATGCTCAAGCATCAATACTCCGGATAGGATAACAGAGGATGGATTTACTTTATCTAGTCCTGCATATTTTGGAGCTGTACCATGTGTTGCTTCAAAGATTGCATGACCTGTCACATAGTTAATGTTCGCACCTGGAGCGATACCGATTCCGCCGACTTGCGCAGCAAGAGCGTCAGAAATATAGTCACCATTCAAGTTCATTGTCGCAACGACATCGAATTCTCTTGGTCTTGTCAGGATTTGTTGAAGGAAAATATCAGCAATTGAATCCTTCACAATGATTTTGCCTTCAGCTTCAGCATCAGCCTGCGCTTTATTGGCTGCTTCTGTTCCTTCAGCGTCTTTAATGCGGTCATATTGAGCCCATGTGAATACTTTGTCGCCGAATTCTTGTTCTGCCACTTCATATCCCCAGTTCTTGAAGGCTCCTTCAGTGAATTTCATGATGTTACCTTTATGAACCAATGTCAAGGATTTTCTTCCTTCTTTGATTGCATAATTCAAGGCTGCACGCACTAGTCGTTTTGTTCCCTCTTCGGAAACTGGTTTAATACCAAGACCGGAGGTTTCAGGGAAACGAATCTTGGATACGCCCATCTCATTTCGAAGGAAATCTAATAGTTTCTTAACATCATCAGACCCTTTGGCATATTCAATTCCAGCGTAGATGTCTTCCGTATTTTCGCGGAAGATAACCATGTCTGTATCTTGCGGACGTTTAACCGGTGAAGGAACGCCGTTGAAATAACGAACAGGTCTTAAGCATGTATATAAATCAAGCTCTTGGCGAAGGGCTACATTCAAAGAGCGAATTCCGCCGCCGACAGGAGTTGTCAATGGACCTTTAATGGCGATTAAATATTCTTTAATCACATCAAGTGTTTCAGCCGGGAGCCATTCACCTGTTTCATTAAACGCTTTTTCACCAGCTAATACTTCCTTCCAAACGATTGCTTTCTCCCCGTTATAAGCTTTCTCTACGGAAGCTTCTAATACGCGGGATGCAGCAGCCCAAATATCCGGACCTGTTCCATCACCTTCGATAAAAGGAATGATAGCATGGTTTGGCACTTGCAAAGCGCCGTCTACTACTTTGATTTTTTCTGCCTGACTCATTGAAAATCCCTCCAGATGTATCGGCATCATAATGCTGCCGACTTCTTAGTCTCTATTTTTCTATATTTCTTTAACACTCTAAAGTATAACACATGTATTACAAATATTATGAAAAAACCCTACATTTACAAGTATCAGAATTATTGAAAGAGGCTTGTCCTTTGTCCGATGAAAATTAGCGTTCTTCGATTGGAATGTACTTTTGCATGCCAGGTCCGACATACTCTGCACGAGGACGAATCAAACGATTGTTTTCATATTGCTCAAGAATATGAGCGATCCAACCAGACATACGGCTGACAGCAAAGATTGGCGTAAACAAGTCATGGTCGATGCCTAAGCTGTGGTAGACAGATGCAGAATAAAAGTCCACATTTGGCGGAAGAGGTTTTCTGGAAGTAACTAGTTCCTCAATTTTTGTCGACATATCATACCATTTAGGTTCGCCGTTCATGTCAGTAAGCCTTTTGGACATTTCACGGAGATGTTTTGCGCGAGGATCCCCTTTGCGGTAAACACGGTGGCCAAATCCCATAATCTTTTCTTTATTATCAAGCTTGCTATTGATATAAGTTTCCACGTTCTCAAGTGAATCGATTTCTTTCAGCATCTTCATGACAGCTTCATTTGCTCCGCCATGCAACGGACCTTTCAAGGCGCCGATTGCAGCAGTGACTCCTGAATACATATCAGATAATGTTGCCACACATACACGTGCAGTGAATGTAGAAGCATTCAATTCATGATCGGCATGAAGAACGAGTGCCTTATCAAAGGCTTCAATTTCAATCTGGCTCGGTTCATTGCCATTTAACATATACAAGAAGTTTTGGGCATATCCAAAATCTTTGCGAGGCGCGATTGGCTCAAGGCCTTTGCGGATGCGTGAAAAAGCCGTTACAATGGCCGGAATCTTCGCTTGCAAACGAATAGCTTTTCTTAAATTTGCCTGATCATCCATTACATCCGCTTCTTCATCGTATAATCCAAGCATGGATATAGCCGTTCTCAAAGCCCCCATCGGATGTACTTTTTCAATTGGATACATTTTAAAATGTTCAATGATTTCATTCGGCAATGCAGCATTAGCAGCCAATTGATTCTTCAAGTCCTCTAATTCAACATGATTCGGCAGCCTTAGGTTCCATAACAGGAAAATAACCTCTTCAAAGCTTGCGTTCTCTGCTAAATCATCAATGTCATACCCTACATACGTGAGAGTGTCATCAATGATTGAGCTAATGGAAGATGATGTAGCAACAATACCTTCTAGACCTTTTGTTACAGACATTAGTAATCTCTCCTTTGCCAGAAATTTCCCCTGTGTTTTCAATTCACTGGTCAGTCGGGTTCATCATGCTGAATATACCCCAGCTTAAAGCCATATCCATATCCATGCATAACTCTATACTCTTATAACAAGTAAGCGTTATCATAAGGAAGCATCTAAAAACCCTTCTAAACCCTATTCTGAACGTTTGCTCAGAATAACAATAGGTTTCACAAAAAAATTGTAAATTTTTGTGAAACCAAAGCCCATTTATAATTATAAACAATTATTCCAAATTTGTGAATGAAAACAACTTATGAAAATGTTTGACAACAATTTGCCGGAAAGAGTTATCTGAATAAATCAATCAGCTGCATCATTAAATAGGCAATTCCAGCACCAATCAGCGGACCTACCGCTATCCCATTAAACAAGGCCACTGCAAGAATCGTACCAAATACGAGAGCCACGGTGATATGCGGATCGGAGGCAAGCAGCTGGATGCCATTCTTCGCAATTAAGGCAACTGCTACACCAGAGAGCATTGCCACCCATGCATACGGTGATTTAGCTGCTTCTGCCAGCTGCTTAAAGCCTATATGTCCTGTGGCAATGGGAACAAGCACAGCAATCGTGATAACTGTCACTCCCCAATTAATCCCTTTTGATTGCACATAAGCAAGAAATCGGCCATCTGCGCCTACGAATTTCACCATAAGCAGGAAACCTGCAGCTACAATAAGAGAAGTATTTTTGGCGATGATGCCAATTAGGAGCAGAATAATCAAGAATATATACGGTCCATACATGTTTCGTCCATCCTTCCAAGCCTTTCATATTATCCAAAGATTGTAAATGAATAGTTTATTTTGTTTTATGGTCATAATCTGTTTTTCAACAAACTAAAGATAAGAGTGTAGTACAAGTCATACTAGATCCTCGCTTAAGGAGGCATCCATTGTGAATCTCGAAATTTTATATCGGGTTCTGCGCTTTGTTCTTGTCGTTGCCGGCACCGTTCTATTGATTTATTTATTGCTTCTGTCAGCGAGGTATACTTACCCGTTTATCATCGGGATAATCCTTGCCTTCTTGATGAATCCCTTTATCATCTTTCTATCCGAGAAATCAAGGTTTCCGCGCACCTTGTCTGTCTTGGTCAGCATGGTTTTTCTGATTGCGCTAATTGCAGGGTTGATTACCTTTCTAATCGTCGAAATCGTGGCGGGAGCTGCCTATTTATCCAAAGTATTGCCTGAGCATCTTGACACAATGATTCTCCTCCTCCAAGACTACTTCCAAGAAAAGATTCTGCCTCTTTATCAGAAAATCATTTCCTTGTTCAATGATTTAGAAGCTGAGCAGCAGGATACCATTCTTTCGAATA
>CAJGCH010000060.1 GCA_904501845.1 uncultured Bacillaceae bacterium
ATATTTCATGATCAAGAACTCCAATCATTTGACGAAAGATTAGTTGGGCATGTCAGGATAGGTATATGATTCTGTTTAAAGTATAGTTCAACCCCTCCAATTTCAAAAAGGGATGAATGTACTAATCTCTCCTTCTCGAAGTTGAAAAAGAAGGGTAAGGCCTATGCAGTCACGACCTCCTTTACACCAAAATGAATAAAGAAGCACAGCTCAATCATCCGAGTTGTGCTTCTTTGTTCGTGTCCGGCTTTATCCGTTCATCAAGTGCAGGAATAATTCGTGCGAAAATCAAGATTCCCAAGAGCCCTATGATGGTCATGAAAGCCGTTGTGCCAAGCTTAGGCAGATAGGCACTTAATGTAATCGTAATAGAGCAGATGAGATTGCCGATATTATATGTTAATCCATTCACGGCTAAATAAGAGCTGCGAGCATGTTCGGGCGGCAAATTAGCCAGATAATTTTGCTGGACAGGTACTCTGAGCACTTCTCCAATCGTTGCAAAAAACATGGCCCCGAATAAAAGCCAAATATCATTTGTATACGAAATGATGGCATATCCGGCTACAAATACAGAGCAGCTGGTCATTAAGACAGCCCTGTCATTTAACCCTTTTATCAATCTCGTGGCAAACAAAGCCAGAATAACAACCAAGATGGTATTTTCCGTGCGGAGAAACCCAGTCATTTCAATCCCGCTAAATTCAAGCCCAAATAAGTTTTGAAGAGGGAGATCATTAGCTAGGCGAATACCTATATAATTGGTCAGCTGGAATTCCATCGATAAGACGAGGATGCCTGCGAGAACAAATAAGACAAAGACACGGTCACTAAATACTTCTTTATAATTGCTAATTAGTTTTCGTGCATGCTGTGCCGGTTTGATGTCTTTTGCTGAGGCAGGGATGTAGGTTTCATGAATGACAAAGGTGATGAGGAACCAGGTTATGAGCGTTGTAACCGATAAGGCTAGTAATAGCTCGAACAAATACTCTTTAAACAAGAAGCCCCCGGCAATCCCGCCGATAGCGATAGACAAATTGTTTGCCCAATACATAATCGTATACATCGTTTTGCGCTCCTCGGGCTTGCTGACATCAATGAGCATCGCCTGGTTTGCAGGGCCGGCAAGTCCCCAGCAAATACTATTCACAGTCATCATGAAAAAGGTAATCAGTGGAGCCGTAAGCCACGGCGAGTTGCAGATCATCATCGTTAAAAAGGCTAGAAACCGCATCGATTCAGCGACGACGATGATTTTCTTACGTCCGAATGTGTCAGAAAAGTAACCGCCGAAGAAATTGATGGCGATACCGATAAACACGTTGATCAACAATAAAAGCCCAGCGGTTTTCACGCCAAAATGGAAGGACAAATAAATGGCCATGAATGGGAAAATCATGCTCCCCACAGCCGAACTCAAGAATGACTCAATAATTCGTATTTTGATGGTCCGGTGAAACTGAAAGAAATTCATCCCCGATTCTCCCTTGCTATGTTCTATCTACCATATTAGTATTATTTGCCAGTGAAAGAAAGGAGGATTTAGAAAAGAATGAGCTGCTTCCTGCTATGGATGCAGGAAGCAGCTCATTATTGATAGATTCTGTTAATCTTGCAGGGAAGTGACGTTGGCGGCGATTTCTTCATATAGGGGATATACATTAAAAGGCTTTGTGTGAGTGCTTAAGCTAAAGATGCCGATGAAATCAAGATGGTCCCATGTATTCTTGATAGGGTGATAGTTCCATACTCCTTTTTCCGGAGAGCTGTCATAGGCTGTGTGCGGCTGTCCAGATGGGTGGAGAGAGGAAACGGTGCTGACGAATCCATCATTTGGCCACCAGCTTTCATCGATAATTGGTCCCTCGGCAGGATTGTCACGTGTGAATTTGCCGATGAAAGTTGAAGGAGCCAATACAATTGGATGAGAAGATACAATAGGACGGTGATGACCTGTTAATAAAGATGCTTTTGAGGCCTGGCCGGTATAGGAGAAATAATAGACATCGGATTTCGTGTCAACCTCCTCATTCAAGACGGCCGCACCTGGAGTACTTAGGTCGTAGACACTGATATCCTCGCTGTCCCAAACTCTGCTATTCATAACACGGTTCAAGTAAGAGGTAAACGTCTCGCCAGCCTGCCTTCGAATGCCCCAATGGTCCAATTTAAAGTCATAGAGGAAATTTTCTTTGCTGATACCGGTAACGGTAGATATGTTGAGGACAAAATCCTTGATGAAGTCAATGATGAGGTTTTCATTATCGGCAAATGTAGAGCCATTATGGGGAGTGCCAATGCTTGTCGCGCTATGGACCCATGATTTTCCGCCTTCGAATAATGAGGACATGGTCTCTTCCGGATGCGCTTGGTGATAAGCCCTTTCTTCTTCACTGCCATCTTCCAGGAGGTCGATGACACCCCGGCTTGTCAGGCCGCCCATGCTATGACCGACGAGATGAATCGGGTGATTCTCATCCCATTCCGGATAGATGCCAGGGAATGTCCTGCCATAGCGTGCATGACCATGTTCTGCTGCATGTGCTGCACCATAATCGACGGTGCCGCCCTTGATATAATAATAGAGTTCTACTGAACGGTCATAGTTGCTTGAAACGGGGCTGACAGTTGCCTGATAAGCTTCGTAGCCTAAATCATTCAAGTGCCCAATGACGTCCTTCGTGCCTCCCCAGTATGGATATCCGGCAAACTCTTCTTCTCCCCAGCCCCCGAGACCATGAACAAACACAATCGGATAGGTATTCCCTTCGTCTTCAGCCGCGTTTGCTTGGAATGGCTGATATGGTACCGTGACTAAAATCAAGGCGACAACAATCAACAAATATTTTACCCTCAAGAATCTTCCTCCTCATATTTTCATCTATAATGTCAGATGATTCTGTATATAACATATTATGACAACGCTTTCATATTAACAAGCATAACTGTATAGCTTGCTGAAAATGATAAGAAATGCCTAACAAGGCATATGACTGTAGTAGCGGATAAGATTGAACATGCTATGTATTGATTAATAATCATAAAGCATTGAACATGTTTCATATTCTATATAATAAGTCATTTATTGTGAGGAGGACTGCTCCATGCCAGCTAGGTCGGGGAATCAATATTTGCAAGCAATCGATCGTCTAGAGCCTAATGTTTGGATTGACGGAATGAAGGTTTCCGGGCGCATATCCGACCATCCCTCGCTGAAAGGGGTTATGAAGAGCACAGCAAACCTTTATGATGTTCAATTGCTTAAGGAGAACCGGGATATCATGACCTTTCAATCCCCATTGACAGGCAAGCGGGTGGGGACATCTTATTTGAAGCCGGAAAGGAAGGAAGACCTTGAAAAGAGGCGCTTATCCACACAGCTATGGGCCAAGAAAAGCGGCGGGCTTTTAGGCCGATCGCCAGACTATATGAATACGGTCATGATGGCTTTCGCATCCTCAAGTGAGATTTTCTCACTCCAAGATAAACGGTTTGCGAAAAATATGAATGTTTTATTTGAGAAAGCTCGCGAAGAGGATTTGTGTTTCACACATACATTCATCAACCCGCAAGTGAATCGGTCGTCCCATTATATCGAGAACTTCTCGCAAACCATCGCTGCACAAACGATTGACATTAAAACGGATGGCATCGTCATTCAAGGAGCAAGGCTTCTGGCAACACAAGGAGGCATTACGGATGAAATTCTCGTTTATCCTTCAGGCGGAGCGGCTAGTAATTCGGATATGGCCTACGGCTTTTCGATTCCAAGCAATACACCTGGATTAAAGTTTATCAGCCGAGAACCATATAGTTATCGAAAATCAGTATTTGACCATCCATTGAGCTCCCGTTTTGATGAGTTAGATATGATTGTCGTCTTCGACCGTGTGCTCGTGCCATGGGAAAGAGTTTTCTTTTATCAAAATCCCGAGATTGCCCTGAAAACTTACCGAGAAAGCAGCTTTCATGTTCTGACGGTCCATCAGGTAACAAGCAGGAGAATCGTGAAGTTGGAGTTCATGCTTGGGATCGCCAAGAAATTGATTGATACCATTCAAGTTGGCGAATATGCGCATATTCATGAGAAAATCAGTGAAATGAAGGTAGGGGTAGAATCGCTGAAAGCGTTAGTGCTTGCGGGGGAAAAAAATGCATCACTGGATAAGTGGGGGGTGATGGTCCCTGACAAGAATCCGATGGACGCGGCTGTCATGCTGTTTCCGCGTCTATACCCGCGTTTTGTTGAGATTATCCAGCTAATTGGTGCCAGCGGGCTGGCCTCATTGCCGACCTTGGCAGATTTTTCGTCTGAAATCGGGGATGATTTGGAATTGTATATGCAGGCAGCAACGGTACCTGCTAAGGAAAGGGTAAAGATCTTCCGGCTTGCTTGGGATATGACCATGAGTGCTTTTGGCTCAAGACAGACGCTGTATGAGAGATTTTTCTTCGGGGATGCTGTACGTCTTGCCACTGGCCATTACTTTAGTTTTCCCAGCGAGGCACCAGATTTGGTGGATCAATTCCTGCGCGAATATGAAGATTAAATTAAAATTGCCTTATTGTCGTTTTCCACAGTCTAAAGGAATGCTTTTTGCATTCTCGCGCTGGGATAAACTACCTTTTTGGATGGGCTTGTTAAGCAGTGAAAGATAACCATAGAATATCATTATGTGTTATATCATGTAATGAAGGAAGTTGATTATGCAATTCACCGAAGACACTACCAAGGAAAATGGCATGAATAAAATAGCGGAAGAACTGCTTAATGTGACCCAGCAGGCAGCCATTGCTGCTTATCCCCTTATTGGTAAATGTGATAAGCTTAGCGCTGATGATGCAGGTACAAAGGCAATGCGGTATCATCTTAACAATGTTGAAATGTCCGGAAGAATCGTGATAGGCGAGGGAGAAATGGATGAAGCTCCTATGCTTTATATCAACGAGGAGGTTGGCTCTGGTAAAGGAATCGCCGTTGATATAGCTGTTGATCCAATTGAAGGTACCAATTTAATGGCGACTGGAAAGGATAACTCATTAGCCGTTCTGGCAGCTGCGAGGAGCGGCTGTTTATTGCATGCACCAGATATGTACATGAAGAAAATCGCTGTTGGACCAGAAGCAAAGGGCAAAATCGATTTGAATGCTCCTTTAATGGATAATATGAAGGCAGTTGCAAAAGCCCAAGGCAAGGATATTCGAGAATTGACTATTATGATTCAAGAAAGGGACCGGCACCGTGACCTCATAAACGAAGTCCTCTTAGCTGGAGCAAAGCTCAAATTGTTTTCTGATGTCGATATCACGGGAGCGATTGGCGCTGCTATGGATGATATTGATATTGATATGCTCGTTGGAACAGGGGGCGCACCTGAAGGAGTGGTTACAGCAGTTGCACTTAAATGCCTCGGAGGTGAATTCCAAGGACAGCTTGTACCGATGAATAAGATGGAATATAACCGTTGCCGCGGCATGGGGATTGAAGACCCATACAAGGTTCTTGGAATGGATGATATTGTCCGGGGTGACGATATTCTTTTCTCTGCAACAGGCATTACTGACGGGTTATTCCTAAAAGGAGTGCGTGAAAGAAAGAACGGTAAGATGCATACGCATTCCTTGCTGCTTGTTGGAGCTGATGCAAAGAGATTTCAGCTTATTGATGGTTTTCATAAATAGAATGGGTCGGGCCAAATGAGGCCCGGCTTTTTATTTTTCGGGTTCCCTGAAAAGAGACCCTCCTATGGCTTTGCAAGTACCATCCGGGTCACAAGAAAAGTAAAGGGAATTGGGAGAACAGAGGCAATGATTGGTGCAACCGTGTCAGGGAGGTTGAGCCATTGCACAGACAAAAAAATGGCACCGGTACTAATGGCGATATTAACGATAGAGGTCAAGGGAAATTGCAAGAATTTCTTAAAGGTAGGTTTTGTTTTATAGGTAAAGTAGGAGTTTAAGAAGAATGAGCCTATGAAGCCTATGAAAAAGCTAAGAAAATGAGCATTCAAATAATGGAAAGAAAGGATATTCGATAAGAATAAGTAAACCAAATAGTAATTAATCGTATTCACTATACCTACAAGAATAAACCTCCAAAATGCCTTATCCGCGAACATCATCCGTCATTACCAGCCTTCTGTATTGTGATTATGATGGCTTAGTATGCACAAAAAAGGTCTGGTCCAATCTAAAAATGAAGCAGACGGGAAATCAGCCTGATCACCCGTCTTACGTCAAAATCGTATATTCTTTTAGTAAATCCATTCCTATCTCCCGGTAGAAGGGGAGTTGGGTTAAGTCATAAGAATGCGGATGGCCAATTAAATATTTGCGGAACTCTTCAGCCTGTTTTTTTTGTTCCTCAGTCATGCTTGGGTGACTGTCCAAAATAACATGTCCAAGTTCATGCAAAATTTGTGAATGCACAACCAGTACTTTGTCTTTGGATGTATTTTTCGTCGCGTAATGAAGGGACTGCAAATAATGGCTGGTTGCTTCCTCGTAATTTCCTGTTAAATAGGCAAGCTTCCCAGCAGCTTCATAGGCATTTATTTTCTCCATATCAGTCTTGGCCAGATTGATTGCTGACCGGTATGCTTGTAGTGCTTTCTCATAGTCTAGTTTTTTTGTGTAATTCTTCGCTAATACTAGGGTTGCAGGAAGGACCATTTTCCTGACTCTTCTAGGTGTTTTGTCAGTAATGGAATCCAGTCCTTTTTCAGCATTGATTATCGCTTCATCAATTTCTTGATTGTCATCTGCAAGAAACGCTTTTTGGAAATAATCTTCTGTCTGATTGGAGGTGTTGAAAAAATTCAGCTTATGCATACTATCACCTCTTTCCTATATATCACTATAATTATATCATAAATATGTTGATAATAGTTTAAACATTCGGAAGATTAATAGAAAAAGGGACTCTAAAACGAAAATCAACGCGAACATTTCAACCTTCCTCTTAAACAAAGCTATTTTCAAAAATAACTAGCAAAAGAATGAAAAAAACTGAAGTTTTATCCCTTGTTACAATTATCAAGTAAACCACATTTCTCACCTCATTGATGAGATAATTGAACAATTGGATGCCTCTTTTCACTAGTACAATTAAAGAAGGAGGTTGCAGTTACTATCACATCGGAATGATGACCAAAGTAGTGTTGTCCGTGTACTTCCTGAAAGTCTATTCCTGCTGAAACATTTCCATGGTAAATACTGTTGGAGAAGGTCAGCGCGGAAGTAGCTGGGCTACATTGGACAAAATTTTCCACGAAACTTAAAACAGGTGGAGAAAACAAATTAGTTTCCTCCACCTGTATTGTTTATTAGGGACTTATAAGACATCCCCTTTATATTATCATTTTTCCTGCTTGGCCCTGCGGCTCCCTGGGAACCACCAATTCCATTTGCCTAGCAATTTCATCAAAGATGGTACGAGGACCATACGGATGAGTGTGGCATCAATGAAGATGGCGAGCGCAACGCCAACCCCGACCTGTTTGACAGGAACGATGTCGGTAAAGGCAAAGGCGCCAGTAACAGCAATCATAATGGCTGCTGCTGATGTGATGATACGGCTTGTTGTCGTAAGGCCTTCTAACGTGGCTTTGTCATTATCTCCCGTTTCCAAATAAATCTCACGGATGCGTGAAATGAGGAATACCTCATAATCCATGCTCAGTCCAAAAACAATCGCAAATATGAAGATAGGAATCATCAAGGCAATCGGGTTTGCATCGACACCGAGATGACCCTCTTGGAAAATCCATACGATTAAACCGAATGCAGCTCCCAGGGACAGAATGTTCATCAGGATTGCTTTAAGAGGAATCAAGATGGAGCGGAATGCAAACATCAGGATCAAGAAGGTTGCAGAAATAATCAATAATAATCCTTTTGGTGTTTGAGTACCGATTTCTTCGTAAATTTCCTGATTGAATTTTGCCCGTCCTCCTACTGTATAGGTGAGGTCAGTGTTAATGGCGCCATCTTGAAGGTCCTCTACATATTCAGCTGCCTCCGCTGAATCATACGGTGCATCAATTTCTACCATGATATAGGTTGTGTCTTTATCGACCATGTTTTCTAATGCTGGCTCAAGCTGAGCTCTTATCTGTTCGGATTTCAAGGCTTGATTCAGTTTTGCAGCTGTTTCTGTATCTGTAATGGAGAAAAGTGAATCGACATTGGTCACAAGTGATTCTTCTTTTAGGTCTTCAATGAATGATTCCACCTGCTCCAAGGAATCCCCCGTCAAAATATCATCATCTGCTTTCAGAACAACGGGCATGATAGTGTGGTCCTCAGGCTGGAAGTTTTCCTCGAAAGTTTCATAGGCAATCCGTGTCTCGCTATCAGCAGGCAAAGATTCTGCATTAGGTATTTCAAGCTCAATATGACGGATTGGCGCAGCAATCAATAGTAATATCCCCAATGCCGTTAAGGCACTTAAGACGGGCTTTTTCATGACAAAGCCAGCAAATTTCCGCCATGTAGAAGCATCCTCTTCTCGGTTCTTAAGAACCATGGCTTTATTAATGTTTGAACCTAGGATGGAAAGCAGGCCTGGCAGGAAGGTCAAGGCAGAGATGACCGAAACCAGTACCACGACAATTCCGCCAACGGCAACACTTCTAAAGATGTCGATTTGTATGAAGAGCATTCCCGCTAAGCCAAGAATAACGCATATGCCGGAAAATAAAATAGCCCTCCCAGCGGTCTTGGTTGTAATGGAGACAGCTTCCTTCACGTCATGCTGCTTCAATTCCTCCCTGAAGCGATTGATATAAAGCAGGGCAAAGTCAATGCTCACCGCCAGGCCAATCATCGGAGCCACATTTAAGACGAAAACTGATAGGTTGAATATCTGGCCGAGAAAATAAATAATCCCCATCGCCGTAATGACGGCTACAGCTCCAGTCACTAGAGGGATTAAGGCTGCAACCAATCCCCCGAAGGCTAAGAGAAGAACGACCATAGCGACCGGAACTCCAATCAGCTCCGCATTTTTTAAATCATTTTGAGAGGCTTCATTCATTTCTTCCTCAATCACATCCCCGCCAGTCAAGGATAGAGAAATAGAATCATTTTTCAATTCCCTCTCAAGTGCGTGGATATTGTCTGCCGGTTCCCGCTCCTCCTCAAAAGAGACGGAGGCATAGGCGAGGTCTTCTTTTAGCTGTGAATCATTTTCAAGCGGTGAAGAGATGGATGTGATGCCATCGATTGAATCAACTTTCTTTAACGTATCTTGTATTTCCTTGTTAAATGCTTCCTCGCTTAAATTATCATTATTCTCAAATAAGACAATATAAGGGGAAGAGGATTGACCGAAGTGTTTCTCAAGCAGCTTGTTTGCTCGATCATAAGGGGAATCCTTCATTTCAAATCCGCTGCCTTGCAGGATGCCCGGCATTTTCAAAGCAAAGAATCCCATTGTGATGGTCAAGACAATCCAAAATATCACAAGCATTTTTCGATATGTATACATAATGTCCTCCCTCATGAATTAATGCAGCTATTCATATATACCCGCTTATCAGGCGATATGCTCTCATATCAATATTGTGCTGTATTTTTGCTGTTCTTTCAATTGAGTGACAATTGGTAATTTTTAAATTCTGTTTTATGAAGTATAAATCTTGGGGAATAAGAGAAAAGTACAAGTAATTATGACATTTAAGGAGGAAAATAAGGATGAAAAGACTCTTATCCATTTTAACGATTTGCTTATTGACGTTTATGGTAGCTGGCTGTGGCAATGATAATAATGGTAATAATGATAATAATGGCAATCAGTCAACAAATGACAATGCAGCAAATGAAGAATCCAATAATACTAGCAATTCGGATCAGGATAAAAACACAGACACAAATACCTCTACGACAAACAATGATATTCCGTTCAATGAGTTCAGCCTAGAGGTAAAATACCCGAACAACCAAGAATATGAAGCGGATTATGATTACGAAAATAACAACGTCGATGCATCCATAGAGGATGATGTGAACAATGCCCGTGTTACTGGGAATGATGCAGCGAAGCAATTAGGCGATATCTTGAAGTCATTAGATATTGATGCTCAAACATCTGAAAATGATGTTATTACGAAAGTTATTTCTGCTTTTGGTGTTTCAGATAATTACCAAGCAATCGATGTAGACATTACATTCACGGATGGGACAGAGAAAGAGTATCGTGCAACGAAATAAGAAAAGATAAGAGGCGCCAGGCTAGAAACCTGCGCCTCTTTTATGCATTCATGCATGTCAGAATTCCTTGTTGCTCGGTTAATTCCAACCGCTGAAGTACAGTTTGAGTTTTTTTACGCCTTCTTGGAAGAGATTTTCCTTCCTGCCATTCTGCTCATTCTTTTTTGTTTTCCATTCGTTTATGGTCGCGATCATAATTAAGATGCCGCCCCCGATGAATAAGTACCACCACCATGGAAGATTGCCCCAAAAGGGTCGTGTTTGCAGGAAGACATTTAACAGGATTATGCATATGCCTGTGGTGAAATACCAAAGCCGCTTTGCGTAGAATCCATAGATGGCAGACGTTAATGAGAGAGAGCCGACCATAATCGCTTCTTCAAGGCTGTTTTCGAGAATCGCGTCATACACAATAAATATCGACGCCATAACCAGTCCGATTTTATGAATCAGGCGGAGCGTATCATTCTTTCTCCAGATTTTCTTTTCCAAATACAAGAGAATGAGGATTACAGGGACAAGATAAGCTTCCGCTTCCACATAGGATGGGAGGGGGAGATGGTTTGTTAACACATAATATGGATGAAGCAAGGAAAGGACCGTCAATGTCCACATAATATTGCGCCAACGCGGGCTTTCCAATCGACTGATTTGCACATAAAGCAGACCGGTAATCACAAGGCCCGGAACCATCTGCAGGAAAATGCCGGCATCAATAGGTACCGGATGAGTAAACACGTAAATGAAAGAACCAATCCAGTACCAATCCACTATTGGTTCATCCTTTACCCATTTTCCCGAGTGCTGGAATGGATGCTTGAATGTTGTTAATCCCACCGTGGTGAGAGTGAGGATAGCTATTAATGCTCCAGTGAGCTCGAGATAGATTGAACCCTCTAAATGCATGCCAACATAAAATTTCCAAGTAAGAATAAAGGAAAGTATTGGCCAGAGCAAAAGAATAAACAGTCTTATTTGATGAATGAAAAAAATGAGCAATCCGGAATATATGAGCACAAAAAAGATGGAATATCCTTCATCAATGAAGAAGAAGGAGGGAAGGCCAAAAGACATGAACAGTACAATAAAATACATGAGCCGTTTCTTTGTTTCCGGTTTGGCCAATATCCAATACGTAAAATAAATCAGAGCTGAAATAAATGGAACAAATGAAAGAGCTGATAATGGCCACTCGGTCTCAAGTCCCCACTTCCACAACGTTAAAGGAATAAAGCTCATGGAAAGGTATAGCATCAATTTTTTCATCCATTCCATCTGTACCACCCTAAAGGCGTAATAGAACAGTCCGATTCCAAGAACAAATTCCCAGTAAGGGCCCAATCCTGCAGTCTCTAAAATCAGACAGACAACGAAAAAGCTGGAAAGAGCTAAATAGAGAAAGAACGGGAAGACTGGTATTCTCCTTCTTAAGTAATGCTCTCCCGCCGCCAGAAGAACAGGGCCTAAAAGGTATAGGAATGACTTCAAGCCGCCTGCATCAAATAGGCTGATGGCCGCAAAATAGGTGAACAAAAAGGCAGCCCCCACTCCAATCCATAGATACCGAATAGGATAGGTCTTCGCAAAATGGCTGAAAAATAACATTCCAAAGGCGAAGAAGACCACATGCCATAAGCCTTCGGGTTCAATGATTGCCGGAGGAAAACAGATGATTACGCCTAAGGCATAAAATCCTCCCGAAAGGTAATCAAAAAGTATACGAATATTCGGAAGCCGCCTGTAGGCAGCAAGTGAAGTGAGCCATAGAATAATTGACAGGCAGAAGGGAATCCATTTCTCCTCCAAAACTGAGAATTCACTGAAAAAGGTGCACCAGCCTACCGCTAAAAGGAATGGTACGGCTTTAGCAAAGGGAGATTGTCTCTCCATATACAGCAGGATCGATTGAATAATGGTAACCAGCCAAATGCCAAAGGAGATGTCATCAAAAGCTGCATATCCAATCAATAGCAGGAAAATAATGTGAGACCCATAGTAGTAGAGCATCTTATATTTCCTGAGGTAGACAAAAGGAGAGAGTAGAACCCCGCCATACATAATCAGATTACTAATGAGGAGGACTGGCCAGGTGATATTAAACCTTATCCAATCGGACAAGACAATCCCGAAGGAGAAGCATCCCAAAAAGAAATAAACGATACCAAATGCGGCAACTGGGATGATATGAACATCCTTCGTGAGCGCAATAATGGTTGAAAACATGAGGAAATAAGCAATCGCGGTTACAAATTCATCCCCATTCTG
>CAJGCH010000061.1 GCA_904501845.1 uncultured Bacillaceae bacterium
ACAGATAAATAGGATAATAACTCAGTGAAGGATTGTCGATTTTCTGCCAGCAGACGGTCTTCATATAGCACCCAAGCTGATTGTTTCTCAACGGGAATCTTTGCGGACAAAAGTCTTCTGATATAGAAGCTCATCTCCATAAGCATTTCGCTGCCCTCCGGCACATTCTTACTGCTCGTATCGCTTATGTATTGCTGCTTCGAAGCCGCCGGGGCTTCTACCATGATTTTCATCGAACGTCCATCATAGAGGTGTCGTACAGATTCCCACACTGGATAAGTCATAAACAAAACAGATTTCCCCGCTCCCATATGCCCTCTAAGCAATTTGGCCCCTGAACCCGAGGTAAACCCTTGCACAAGAGCCTGACGCCCATTTTCATCAACCATGTCCTTCAAAGCAAGGTACATTCTTTTGAGGGTTGATAGATTGTTAAAGAAGAAAATTAGATTCTCCTCTCTGCGTTCAATTACATCAGCCAAGAATCCCTTTGCGCAATCAAAGAATCTCTCAGGCTGCGCCGCCTTCTTCACACAGGGATCTTGAATGATGATCAGACTATGAGATGTCTCAGGTGCTACAACCATTCCCTTTTTTATTGGTTCCTTACAGCCCACCTTGGAAGCAAAATAATGGAAAGAGTCATGAATAGCCAGCACCTCAGATGCGAAAATAATATTCTTCTTGCCTATCATATTCACTTTCATCCAATCGGCAATGGCGATTGGCTTTGTTTTAATTGAAAGTGAATTTCGATTGCCTCTTTGATTCCATTCAATCCATGTTTCATTTTTACCTGACAGGTTTACGAACATTTGCCCTAATCCATTATAGATTCTGGCTAGCTGTTCATGCATTTTCATCCATTCATCCATCCTATTTAGCTGGCTTCTTTTTAGCTTCTCCACCGGCACCTCATTTAGTTCCTTTGCCCAACCTTGAAAAAGGCCCATGAGGGAAAAGATGGTTTCACGTAAATCATTAGCTGCACCGTAGATGGCCAGGACATTTTTTCTTCTTCTCGGTAATTTAATCGCGGCTATTTGGCTTTCGGTAACAGCTGCTTTCGCCTCTCCATATGCGATGAGCAGCTGGGCAAAACGGTCAATTTGGCTTGACAGCCGTGAGACTGTCTCCTCGAGCTTCCGGCTATCAACCTGAGCGTCTGTCTTTTCTTTCACAAGCAAGACAGCCTGATGAATAAGCTGGTTATTATCGAGGGTTCCAACCTTATTGACAATATTGCGCAAATCCATATAGCTGATTTCATAGCCAAGCTCCTCTTTCAACACAGCAGGGAATGAGTCAGCTTCTTCAATCAGCACATAGGAAGCCTTTTCCAGATAACCTTTGCAAAGCATATTATTCGCATACGCTTCATGGGTCGTGAGAACCACGCTTGCACTTTTGGCAGCGTTGAGCCTTCTTCCATAGAAATCCCGCTCAGTCCATGGTTTCAATAATCTGGGGTGCAAATGCTGATGATGCGCAACCTCTCTAGCGTATTCTTTGCCAGCGCTGGAAAGGTTCAGTTCATTTAAATCCCCTGTCACCGTTTCGGTCAGCCAGACGAGCATTTGCATCTTAGCCATAGCGACTTCATAATTATGATCACGCTGTCTCAAGGATTGCTCAAACTTCGGCAAACTGAGGTAATTCGAGCCCTGTTTTAACTCTTCTACGGATAAACCAGGCATATGGGCAGCAAGTGCTTCCCCTGATAATTCCTTATAGGTTGAAAGCAGGACTTGCTTTCCTGCATTCTCAGCGAAATCATGAGAAGCTAAAAGATGGTCAAAAAAGGCATGTGTGCCATCTTCCAGGAAGCTGGTGCCGCCAGCTTGGAACATATCCTGAATGAAGGAGTATATCTCGAATTTGGCACGTGGGATAACAGATGCTTCTGTTGCCTTTCTAGGCAACGCAAGAGCGATACCTCGATAAATCTCCAAATCAGGCCTCCAAGGCTCGCTGCTCTGAGACTGCTCTCGCAAAACTTCAGCGAATACTTCTTTCAATTCGCTTTTTAAGGAGTAGGATAACCGATAGAGAGACTTGAGCGTTTGTCTCGGCAGCCTTTTAAGCGACTTATAAAAATCCAGAAACAATAAGGCAGTAGCATATGCATCACTATCCGCTTGATGGGGACAGTCATGAATATGGCCATATGCCTTGCTCAAATCTTCCAGCTTAAAGCTATCCATCCTAGGGGAAATGATCTTCGCCATCTCAACCGTATCAACCGTGTACCCTAAAAACATTTCATAACCTACCCGTTCGAGCTCTGCCTGGAGGAAGGTTAGGTCAAAGAGGACATTATGGGCGACAAAAACAGCCTCTTCCAAAATCCCAATTATGTACGGAGCAATCTCCTTAAAGGTTGGGGCAGACTTTACGTCTTCTTCCGTGATCCCGGTAAACTCCTGGATGAATGGAGGAATTGGCCGCTGTGGATTCACGTAGGAGGAATATTGATAGGTAATCTCCCCATATTCAATTACAATAGCGGCAAATTGGATAATCCGGTCCCCGGCCTTCGAGTTATTACCCGTTGTTTCCAAATCAACGACTACATACTTATTCTCCATGTTGGACACCTGCTTAAATCATATATCTATCAATCCGGCTGAAAGCCGTATTCGCAGCCGGTTTTACATTTTCAATTAGACTGGCAACCCAGCCTATCCATTAGATTTCATAATACTCCATTTATAGCAGATTGAAAACCAATTATCAAAGACATGAGCACGGGCTTTTCCTTAGAGTCGTCGCTTATATCTTGATTTCGGTTCACTCTGAATTATTTTTGCATAGTTTCCGTATTCATTCGAGCATCTAAGTGCCTATGGGAAAACAGCATAAGTCGACAAGCCATGCTGCGCTATCTGCTTTGCTTATTTTTCCGGACGCATGTCTCGATATTCCATCAGCCAGCAATCCTGATAAACTCCTTCATGGAGCTCATGAGCGAGAAGCTTTGATACCTTCCTAAAGCCTGATTTCTCATAGCATCTGATTGCCCTCAAATTCCTGGCTTGCGGGTCCATGATGACTCTCTTAGCCCTCTTTTCCTTAATCAAATAGGAGGTCATGGAGTTAACAAGCAGTGTTCCGATCCCTTTATTCCAATATTCAACCTCGCCAATGAACTGATCGATACCATAGATCAGTTCCTGTCCAAACCCATATTTCCTCTTCGTTACCTCATCGAGCTCGTAAAACTGGATATAGCCGATTGGTCTATGTACATATTCGATGATGCATTTTGTCTCTTCATCATCAGAATCCATGAACACCTTTTTCGCTTTGTCATAATCAAAGGGATTATCTCTTCCCTCATAGAATTCTAGAACCGCAGGGTCTGAAAGCCATTTCGCCAATAGCGGGATATCCCGCTCCCCCAATATCCGGACAGATAATTGTCCATGCTGATAGACCATATGCATCTCGCTCCTATACATTTTACGTGTTTAAATAAAATCTCTCATGTCTTTGATGATACTCTTCAGCATGTCAACTGAATCTAAGATATGACCTTCATGCTCGAGTCCGTGATGCATATTGGGAACCAGCCTTGCTGTGACGAGCGGGTTCCTCTTTATCCGTTCTAATCGTTCCGGAATATAGTTGGGATCCTTATCCCCGATGATGCATAAGCTTGGATATTTGCTTTGAGCCAAGGTATCCGTCACACTTTCTTCCTTCAATAGGGGAGTCACCCAAATCGCCTTCGCCTCTTCAATATCGTCTC
Organism: uncultured Bacillaceae bacterium; assembly: GCA_904501845.1. GTDB lineage: Bacteria > Bacillota > Bacilli > Bacillales > Pradoshiaceae > Pradoshia. The sequence continues at coordinate 3,752 of CAJGCH010000061.1, forward strand.
TATTCAAGATAGATTCCATGCACAGCGTACCGATTGATTTGCTGAGAAAGACATATTGCCTGTAGCCTTTATCTGATAAGGCATGGTCCAGGACTGCATTCACATCATGGTTGACGGCTTTTGTTAGCTCTTCCCAAGAGAAATCATCATAAAATTCATCGTTATAGCGATAATTGATTTTTAGCACGTCTATGGAATCGTCGAGAAACATGGAGGATGCATAATGGAATAGCGGTGCTTGCGTCGTGTACCCCGCGCCTGGCAGAAGGATAGCCAGCCGGGCTGCATCGGATGATCTACCTGTTATCGAAAAATGGATACTCCTTTGCTTATAGCCTTTTACATAGCTTGAATGTGCATACGGCATTTGTCGTTCCTCCTCTTCGTTTCTAATCATTTTAGCATAAAATGCCATAAACAAAGCTCCCATTCTTCTAAAACAAAAAAACACACGGACAATTCATAATGAATCATCCGTGTGTTTAAGAATAGTAAACTTATAGAATTGTGGCTTCCGGTTCTAGCCCAATCATCTGTGTGATGGTATTATTCTCATCAAGCACAGCGACTCTCGGCTGATGGGTACGAGCATTTTCCTCAGGAACAAGACCGTAGGAAATAATAATCACTTTATCCCCTTCTTGCACAAGCCGGGCGGCAGCCCCATTTAAACAAATAACACCTGAGCCCCTTTTTCCAGGAATGATATAGGTTTCAAACCGGGCACCATTATTATTGTTAACGATTTGCACCTTCTCATTCGGAAGCATATCAACGGCTTCGAGCAATTCCTCATCAATCGTAATGCTCCCTACATAATTTAAATTCGCTTCCGTTACGGTTGCTCTGTGAAGCTTTCCTTTCATCATGGTACGATACATGATGTTACCCCCTTGGTTGTTCGGTTTTAATGATTACATTGTCAATCAGGCGCACTTTGCTGTATTGCACGGCAGCCGCCACAATAATAGCTTCCCTTACATCTGTAATGGGTTTCAGCTCTGGATAGCTTAAAGCCTCTAAATAATCGATGGTGCCGGCTGTATGGCTATGCAAATAGCCCCTTCCTTCTGCTATGGCCGCCTCGGGAGTCATTCCGCTATCGATTGCTTCCTTGATTTTGAATAAGCATCTTGAAATATGAACGGCTTCTGCTCGTTCATCAGATGTGAGATTGACATTTCTAGAGCTTAAGGCTAGCCCATCCTCTTCACGCTTGATTTCGACACCGACAAGCTCGATTGGGAAGTTAAAGTCATGAATTAGCCCTTCAACGATGGCCACTTGCTGGGCATCCTTCAAGCCAAAATAGGCTCGAGCAGGTCCAATAATATTGAAGAGCTTCGTCAGCACGGTCGCCACACCGTCGAAATGGCCGGGACGAGATTTGCCGCACAGGCAATCCGTACGCTCATGAACCTTAACGGTAACAGTCGGCCGCTCTCCATACATCTCTGCCACCGTCGGGTAGAACAGATAATCCGCACCGGCTTCCCGCGCCAGTGCCTCATCACGCTCGATATTGCGAGGATATTGATCAAAATCCTCGTCAGGACCGAATTGCAGCGGGTTGACGAAAATACTGATGACAACAATCCCATTCTCTTTGCGGGCTTCATGAATAAGAGATAAATGTCCCTCGTGCAAATATCCCATCGTTGGGACAAAACCAATTGTTTTTCCGTTTGCTTTTTCTTCTGTTAGCATGGTGCGCAGCTCATCAATCCGATTAACAATCTTCATTTTATTTCTTTTCTCCCCCGTATAGCGCAAGCAGCTCTTCTTCCTTCATCGTAAATGAATGGCTTTCGGATGGAAAAGCGCCAGATTTCACTTCTTGTATATGTTCTGACAGGGCATTCCCTATCGTTGTATTTAAATCAGCATAAGTCTTCACAAATTTAGGCACCCGGCCGACCCCATAAAGAAGGACATCATGATACACGAGCACTTGGCCGTCTGTTCGGTTCCCAGCCCCGATTCCAATCGTCGGGATGGCAAGCTTACTCGTGATTTCCTCGCCGACCTGGTACGGTACGCACTCAAGCACCAAAGCAATCGCTCCAGCTTCCTGGCATTTGATAGAATCATCGAGCAATTGCAGCGCCGCTTCCTTCGTTTTTCCTTGAACTTTATATCCGCCAAGGACGCCTACTGATTGAGGCGTTAATCCAAGATGGGCAACAACCGGTATGCCGGCATCAGTCAATGCCTTTATTTTGATCAGCACATCGCCAGCACCCTCAAGCTTAACCGCATCAGCTCCGCTCTCCTGGAGCAGCCTGGCGGCATTCTTTAGCGTTTCATCCATTGATACATGATAGCTCATAAATGGCATATCTGCGACGATGAACGTATGAGGCGCTCCGCGGCGCACAGCCTTCGTGTGGTGAATCATGTCCTCCATCGTCACTGGTACGGTAGAGTCATAGCCGAGTACAACCATCCCCAATGAATCCCCGACTAGGATCATGTCAACGCCAGCTTGTTCAGCTAGCTTCGCAGATGGATAATCATAGGCTGTCAGCATGGAGATTTTCTCTCCGTTTTCTTTCATCTTCCAAAAATCAGCAGCAAATTTCATCTTTTTCCTCCTTAACATTCCGAGGAGAGAAAAACAGCCGTATCTGCACAAAAAAATCCTTCTGCTACAGAAGGATTGAATACGCAAGAGTGGCTTTTATCCCTCTGTCCCGGTCCTATTTCTAAGATACAGGCAGAATATCAACTTTCACTTACAACGCATACAAGGTGCAGGTCGTTTCCGCTACTGCCCTCATATGCATTATAACGGGAAGGAATAAAATTTACCATTTTCTTCTTTGTACTTTTTCGGGTTTTGAAGTTTTCGTCTAATTTCCAGATTCTATTCGGCGCTTGTCATTATAAAAAGCCGCCTCGAAAGAAAGCGGCTTTCCTCATCATTTAGCTAGTAATCTTTTTTGAGAGTTATATTCGTAAAAACCAAAATCTTTACGAAGCTGCTTTTGATTTCACTCATGGTGGATCGTGATGTCACCTGAATAGATAAGGTGATCTTTGGCCGCTTCATCTCTCACAACCAAAATGCCATCCTCATTAATTCCGCTCGCATACCCCGTGATGGTTTTTTGCGCGGTTTTTGCCGTCACCTTCTTGCCGATGGTGACCGAATAGGTTTCCCACTCTCTCTTAATGGGAAGGAACCCTTTCTTCAAGAATTGCTGATACAGTTTTTCAAAATGAACAAGAAAACGCTGCAGGAAGGCTACACGATCGAGTCTTATTCCCTTCTCAATTGCTAGTGAGGTGGCAAGGCTCTTAATCTCATCAATGAAATCCTCAGGCTGCTGGTTAACGTTTATGCCGATACCGATGATGACGGAATGAATCCGGTCGGACTCAGCGTGCAATTCCGTTAAGATACCCGCAATCTTCCTTCCGTTAACAAGCACATCATTCGGCCATTTTATGCCTGCATTCACACCCGTCTCTCTTATCGCCAGCACAGCTGCCACAGCTGTCAGCAGAGTCAGGCGCGGCGCATGATATGGCGGAATATCAGGTTTAACAATCAGGCTCATCCATATTCCGCCTTGATGAGGGGAATGCCATACCCTGCGTAACCTGCCCTTCCCCTCTGTCTGTTCCTCACTAATGACAATCGTGCCATTTACGGCTCCCTTTGCGGCCAGTTCGCTGGCAATGGTCTGTGTGGTTGGAACCGATTCATATGCATGAATCGATTTTCCGATAAACTCAGTTTCCAGGCCGATTAAGATGTCCGCTTCCGTTAATCGATCCTTCCTTGGCACGATCCGATATCCCTTTTTCTTGACTGCCTCAATCTCATAGCCTTCCTTGCGCAGAGCATCAATATGCTTCCAGATCGCCGTACGCGAACAGCCAGCTATCTCAGCTAAATACTGTCCTGAAATATAGCAGTCCCCAGCGCCTGTAAGCGCAGAAACCAATTGGTTTTTTATTGTTTGTTCCCCTGTATGAGCCATTGTTTCACGAACTCCCTCTCATTGACGATCTCTCCATCGAGCATCCTCTGGATGATATCCTTCGTGGTTTCCTTAATCCATGGCCCTCCTTTTTTGCCGGACCATTTGATTAAATCATTTCCGGAAAAGGAAAGCGGTGTTTCTCTCTGTATCGGCATTTGAGCATACAAGTCATCAATCCTAGCATACTGGGCAGGCTGACCAGAATAGACCGACCATACACGCTCAATTCTATGGGCATCCTCTAACCCTATCTCGTATAATTGGTAACGGGAATAGAACTCCCTATTCCTCCGTTCATAGCCTTCAATCAATGCCTTTATCTTTTTTATGACCGCAACAGGAAGCTTCCATTCTCTGTACATGCTTTCTTTCTTGGCACTGGCTAGAGCAATTACGGACAGCCATTCTTCAAATGTTTGGCACTCCTCCAAGTCGAGAGAGAGGAAACGCTTAATTTCTCTCATCAAAGCATCTAGCTCAGGGTAATACTGAAGGATTTGCGTACTGGCTGCAACCTTTAACGCCTCCTTCGGCTTTTTACCTGCCAGAAGTTTTTGAAACTCTGCTGTTTTTCTCTCCTGGGCAATATGACTAAGCAAATGCGCTTTTTCCCCGAGCGCCTGATATGTACTCGACTCGACCTCAAAGCCGAGCTGGCTCATAAATCTGACAGCCCTCACCATCCGAAGCGCATCTTCAGAGAAGCGTTCATCCGGACTTCCAACCGTACGGATGATTTTGCTTTCAATATCTTCACGGCCCTTAAACGGATCATACAAAATGCCATCCTTGTCCATCGCCATCGCGTTCATCGTGAAATCTCTTCTCTTAAGATCCTCTAGAAGAGAGGTGACAAATTCCACCTGTTCCGGGCGCCGGAAATCCTTATATTGGCTTTCGGTACGAAAGGTCGTTACCTCATATGGCTCTCCTTCATGAAAAACAAGCACTGTGCCATGCTGGATGCCTACATCAATCGTTCGGTCAAACAGCTCTTTAACTTCTTGCGGTGTAGCGGATGTAGCGATATCAACGTCATGAATTTCCTTGCCCATGATGGAATCTCGTACTGAACCACCGACAAAATAAGCCAAATGTCCTCTTTGCTCCAATCGTTCAAGAACGGGAACAGCTCGTACAAATTCCTTTTTCATATCAAGGCCTCTCTTCCGATAGAATGGAGGCATACAAATCCTCATATTGATCCACAATCCGATTCGTCTCAAAGTGCTCCCGGACAATCCGAATGGCATTCTCCCCCATCACATGTCTCTTTTCGTCATTGTTCAATAATTCATATAGCTTTTCCGCTGCCAAGCTTGTATCGCCTTCCTCGACTATATACCCGTTCAGACCGTCATGAATAACCTCGGGAATTCCGCCAATATTCGTTCCAAGACATGGAACACCGTGGACCATGGCTTCAAGCAAGACCAAGCCAAAGCTTTCCTTTTCCGACATAAGGATGCACACATCACTTATGGCATATAGTTCATGCAAATTCTCCTGCTTTCCTAACAGGATGACTTGATTGTGTATGCCAAGTTTTTTAATTTGCTTATTGACGGCGCCCATCTCCGGACCATCTCCCACAAGAATGAGCTTACATGGCATACGCTTAGAGACTGCTGCAAACGAGTCAAGGATATCTGGTATCCGTTTAACCTTGCGGAAATTAGACACATGAATGATCACTTTTTCATCATCCTTAATATTCAGCTCTGCCTTCAAGTCAATGTCCGAATTGTCCGCCGGTGCGGGATAGTCAATGAAATTATAGATGGTCCTAATGTCTTTCTTAGGCTGAATTAAGTCATAGGTCTCCTGTACAAGAGCATTCGACACAGCCGTGACAGCGTCTGATTTCTCGATGGCAAATTTAATCATGTCCTGCATGGAGGAATCATTTCCAAGAACCGTAATGTCCGTCCCATGCAGGGTCGTTACGACTTTCAGCCGCTCATTCGTCATCTGCTTCGCCAGGATTCCGCAGACCGCATGCGGCATCGCATAATGGGCATGGATGATATCCAAGCCCTCATTCTTCACAACTTCGGCAATTTTGCTTGCCAGGGACAACGTATATGGCGGGTATTGGAATACCGCATATTGATTCACTTCAACTTGGTGGAAGTAAATATTGGAGTACCGTTTATTGAGACGAAACGGCATGCTTGAAGTAATAAAATGAATTTCATGACCGCGCTTGGCTAGCGTAATTCCAAGCTCTGTGGCCAGTATGCCGGAGCCGCCGACAGTCGGGTAACAAACAATGCCTATTTTCAATTTCTTCATTTTGACACTCCAAACAAATCCGCATCAAGGATGAGCGGTTTTTTTGTCTTAAATCCTTCCGCAAAAAGAACGCCGGCATCTCGGCCAAATGCCCTCTCCCGTCCTTCAACCGCTTCAAGATATCCTTCAGTCAAAGGGGTTACAACCCCATCGCCTGAGCGCTCAAACTGAGATTGGTAGCATTTCAGCGCCTCAATCTTTTTGTCAAAACTGCCGCTGATGTCCACACAAAAGTCAGGACGGTGGAAGCTGTTAATCATATACTCATATACAGCTTCCGGTTTATGTACTCCTTGCCCGTCTTGATCGGCATATTTTCGGATTCCGGCTGAAAAGACCGCCTCAAACACCAATTCGCTTACCCGTCCATGATCAGGATGACGATCAATATGATAGGGCGCGAAAATCAGCTTTGGCTGATAACGGCGGATAACAGCCGCTATCTTAGCGATATTCTCAGGCGTGATAAAGAGATTACGGTCTCCCATATTAAGGTTAATCCGCTCTCTTACGCCAAGGCATTTTGCCGCTCTTTCCGCTTCCTTCTTTCTATTCTCTGGTGTCCCGTTTGAGGACAGCTCTGCCTCTGTCAAATCACAGATGACCGCTGTTTTCCCGAGATTTGTATATTTAGCCAATGTCCCGCCCATTCCAAGTTCAACATCATCAGAATGAGCGCCAAAACATAAAATATCCGTTTTCATTCTAGGTGGTTTACTCCTTTTCTCTGACAATCGTTCTCCATTTAAGATCTCCGCGGTCTAGTCCGTGAATAATGAGCTCAGCGGTCCCCATATTTGTCGCAAGCGGGACAGAATACACATCCGCCAAACGTATCAAAGCGGTTACATCTGGCTCATGCGGCTGTGCGGTTAGCGGGTCGCGGAAGAAAATGATGGCGTCAATATCATTCTGTGCCACCATTGCTCCAATTTGCTGGTCACCGCCAAGCGGGCCGGATTGGTAGCGATGGACCGCAAGGCCTGTTGCCTCTTGAATCCTCGATCCTGTCGTACCAGTAGCAAATAATTGATGCTGACTTAAAATAGACTTGTAAGCAAGCGTGAATTGTACCATATCATCCTTCTTTTTATCATGTGCAATCAATGCAATTTTCATAAAATTTATATGTCCTTTCAATCGAGGATATTTTCCAATCCATATACTAGATGGTCTAAATTCATAACGGTGTCAACAGATACCCTGACACCTGACATAAATGACTTTCGGTCATATGAATCATGACGGAGCGTCAAGGTTTGCCCCTCTCCGCCAAAAATGACTTCCTGATGGGCGATCAGACCCGGCAATCGAATACTGTGAATACGCATGCCTTCAAAATCAGCACCTCGCGCGCCTTCGATGGTTTCTTTTTCTTTAAGGTGCCCTTGCTTTTTCTCGGTGCGTTCCTCAGAAATCAATTGGGCCGTTTTAATAGCAGTTCCAGACGGTGCATCCAGCTTCTGGTCATGGTGCATCTCAAGAATCTCCACATCACCGAAATACTTTGCTGCATTTTGCGCAAATTTCATCATTAAGATAGCACCGATAGCAAAGTTGGGAGCGATAATGCAGCCAATTCCCTTTTCCCTTGTCATTGTGCGCAGATCCTCTAAATCTTCATCCGAAAAACCTGTTGTGCCAACAACTGGCCGGATTCCGTGCGAAAGAGCTGCTAATGTATGTATTCTCCCTACTTCAGGAGTCGTTAGATCAATTAACACGTCTGCTTTGACTGTTTTAAAGCACTCTTCATGGTCTTCATATATCGGGACATCAGATTTTTCTCCGGAAAAGCCTTCAAGGTCACTTAAGCGCTTGCCTCCGTTTTTCCGATCAAGCACGGCGACCAATTGGAATCGCTCTGCTTCTTGAACCATCTGAACAGCCGCTCTTCCCATCTTCCCCCTAGGTCCCGCAATAATTACATTTATCATTCCTGTTCATCCTTTCTTGTCCAGCGATCTTTATCTCTCGTCCTAAATTTCTCCATGACTTGGTCATGAGCTTGCTCTAGATTTACACCAAGGGAGTTAGCCATACAAATCAGCACGAATAAAACATCTCCCATTTCCTCTTCAATTGCTTTCTCTTCCTCCGTGGATTTCTTCGGTTTCTCTCCATAATGGTGATTGATCTCACGCGCAAGCTCTCCCAATTCCTCTGTGAGCCTTGCCGTCATCGCTAAAGGACTGAAATATCCTTCTTTAAATTGCCCA
>CAJGCH010000062.1 GCA_904501845.1 uncultured Bacillaceae bacterium
ACGGCCGCAACAGCCAAACCAGTTGCGATTGCCCACTCATGCAAACCGAATGCAGCTGGGATTGAGAACACCTCTCGAGCTCCCGGTAAAATGGTAATCGTATATAACACTAAGCAAAACGCGACTGCTCCGAGTACATATTTATTACTGAATAAACCAACTTCAAAAATAGTTTGCTTATTGGAACGCGCTGCAAACGTCTGTAATGTCCTTGCTAGAATCAATGTTGTAAAGGCCATTGCCACACTGATTTCCGCGGATTGCTGGAGACCGATATATTGTGAAATAATAACCGCAATACCAATTAAGGTACCCCTTATCAATACATCCTGCATCGTTCCTCCAGCAAAGATTCCTTCCTGGATATTTCGCGGCTTACGGTTCATTACATCTGGTTCGGATTTTTCCATACCAAGCGCTATTGCAGGCAGTGAATCGTTGACCAAATTGATGAAGAGTAATTGCAAGGCTGTAAATGGATTGACCCAGCCGATGATCAAGGCAAATAAAATGGCGATAATCGATCCGACATTTCCTGCAAACAAGTAAGCAATCGCCTTTTTAATATTATCAAATACTGTTCTGCCGACAGCTACAGCTTTTACGATAGAAACAAAGTTATCGTCTGTCAGAATCATGGCAGCTGCATCTTTGGCAACATCAGTGCCGCTTCCCATCGCTACACCGATATCTGCCTGCTTAAGGGCTGGAGCATCATTTACGCCATCGCCTGTCATGCTCGTGATTTGGCCTTTTCTTTGCCATGCCCGTACAATTCGAATTTTATTTTCAGGGGAAACACGTGCATATACAGAAATTTGTGCAAGCTTCTGATCAAGTTCTTCCTCAGACATTGCGTCAAGCTCCTGACCCGTTACAGCAATATCGCCTTCCTCCATTAAGCCGATTTCTCGGCCAATCGCTTGTGCCGTTGTTTTATGGTCACCCGTAATCATTACTGTACGAATACCGGCTTTCTTCGCTTCTTCAATTGAGCCATAAACCTCTTCGCGCGGAGGGTCGATCATGGCTGTTAACCCGACTAGGACTAAATCGTGCTCATCATGAGTGCCAGCCTCTGTCTTATCTGTTGCAATTTCTTTATATCCATAAGCCAGTACGCGCAGAGCATTTTTGGAAAAATCTTCGTTCGCATCCTGAAAACGCCCAAGTATTTCATCTGTAAGCGGCTGTTTCTTTCCATCAATTAAAACGAAGCTGCAGCGTTCAAACATCACATCAGGTCCGCCTTTAACAAGCATTGCCTTCTGATGATTAAATGTATGGATGGTTGTCATCAGCTTGCGGTCAGAGTCAAATGGAATTTCTGCTTCTCGAGGGAAACGATCGCGAATATCCTGATAAGGTTTATTGACTTTATTGCTGAATGCAATTAAGGCAACTTCTGTAGGATCGCCAAGCTCCTTGCCCTCTTCATTTATATGCGAGTCATTACATAAGACAGCTATATGTATTAAGGCTTTTTCGCTATCTGACCATGTATCTGGGTCGCTTGGAAATGACTCTTTTGTTCCCTTCGGCAAATAATAATCTACCACTGTCATTTTATTTTGCGTTAAGGTGCCCGTCTTGTCTGTGCAAATTACGCTCGTTGAACCAAGCGTTTCAACGGCAGGAAGCTTTCTAATGATCGCATGCTGCTTTGCCATTTTACTCGTACCAACAGACAGTACAATCGTAACAATGGAGGATAATGCTTCAGGTATAGCGGCAACAGCGACTGCAACAGCAAACATTAAGGCATTCAAGATACCAACAGTCATATCCGCAGTAGTATCTGAAAGCCATAGTCTCCCTGTTTCAACGCCAAATATGACGATACATAGCAATAATATGGCTATTCCAAGCTTTTTGCTGAATACCTCGAGCTTGCGCTGCAATGGCGTTGCCTTCTCCTCAGCGCTCTCAATCAAGCCCGCAATCTTACCGATTTCCGTTTCACTGCCGGTTCCGGTTATGACCACGGTTCCGCGTCCATATACAACCATAGCTCCGCTGTATACCATGTTAAAGCGGTCGCCAAGTGGTACGTTACCTTCTATAATATCCGAATATTTCTCAACAGCCTCTGATTCTCCTGTCAGCATACCTTCTTCAAGCTTCAAGCTGCCTGACTCTAATACACGCCCATCTGCTGGCACATAGTCACCAGCCTCCAATAAAACAATATCGCCCTTAACCAGTTCGCGAGCCGGAAGTGTCTGCCTCACACCATCCCGTAAAACCTTTGCTTCAGGTGCTGACAATTGCCTTAATGCATCAAGCGAGCTTTCAGCTTTTCTCGTTTGAATAACACTGATAATCGCATTAATCATTAAAACGGCAAAAATAATGATTGACTCCATTATTTCGCCTAAAGCGATTTGCACGATAGCTGCAATTAGTAAAACAATAACCATTGGATCTTTGAAGTTTTCAAGAAATAACTTCCATATAGGATCCTTTTCTTTAGCAGCAAGCTCATTATAACCATCGCGGTCCAGCCGGTTCACTACCTCGGCTGAGGATAATCCTTTCTCGGTGCTATCTACCGCCTGTAATACATCTTCTATGCTACTACTATGAAATTCCAAAAAAACATCTCCCTCCATACACAAAAAACATTTGATAGCAATCAAACTTTTTTACTCAAGGTTCGAATACCCAACAAGACAACGCCTCAATCCTTATTTGCTTTCGGTTATTCGTCTTGTCACTATTGCTATATAAGAACTCGTAAGCTAATTGCTATACATATATTCTAGCAAAAAAGTAGTTATTAGAATGAAACTTCTAAAAATTACTTCTAATAAAAAAATACATATCCGCTACGGATTAACAGAATCAATCAAGATTTAGATAGGGAGATTAGTGTTAAAAAGGTAAAATAGCAAAAAATACCCCGGGCATTTGCCCGGGGGTAAGATTATGAAGTGTGTGTGATTAGGTCCATGATTTGCTCCCAGTTTCGGTCATCTGGGGAAATATTCAATCGGTTATCGGTCATTTTCGTTTCTTTGATACCGAGACCGCCTACGAGGTATTTCAAGGAAGGATTTATCTTGCTGACAGAGTCTATATAGCTCTCGACAAGGCTTTGGTCTGCCTGGCGGGAGGTGGAGATGGCGAGAATATTGATATCCTTCTCCTTTATTAGATCAGCTAGGCCCTCAAGCGGTGTGTCAGCCCCAATATAATAGACTGGATAATGCTTTTCACGCAGAAACAGGGTGAAGAGAATCAAGCCAAGCTGATGCTGCTCTCCCTTTGGACAAATGGCCATAATTCTCGGCAAGCTGGGAGAGGTCTCAAACACGCTGAAGAATCTGATAGAACGATGGAGGATGATATTGCTGATCATATGCTCCTTCACGACATGGAGATTGCCTTTCTCCCATTCCTCTCCGACCTTGTACATGAGAGGTACGATGATGGAGTAGAAGACGGTATGGTAATTGAACTGGGAGAAATATAAATCAAGCAGACGGTTGCATTTATCGGCTTCGAGTTCAAGCACAGCTGCGTACAATTCATCGATTTGTTTCTTGAAACGCTCATCAGGGTCATCATCGCCTGAGTCCGGCAGAAGCTCCATCGTCATCTCCTCAGCCCTCTTCGCCTTGAGCAGGTTCACTGCCTGACTGATGTTCAAGCCATTCTCGTTGATTTGCTTCTTGAGCCACTTCAAATCATTCAAGTTCTCTTCGGTGTACACCCTGTGCCCGGATTCCGTTCGCTCCGGGGTGATGGCTTGATAACGCGTTTCCCAGGAACGAATCGTCACGGTTGGCATGTCTAATAGTTTGGAAACAGCTTTAATATTGTACATCGTCGAACCCTCTTTTATAAAAGTTATAAAATAGTTATATATTTACAATATACCCATTTAGATAAAAAGACAAATATATATTGCGGGAAATACTCCGAAGGATGATTCCTGCTCATGATTTCTTTCGGGAAATATTCCATACAGCAAGCCCAAAGAAAATAATTGTAACCCCGACCAAGACAAGGATATGGGTGCCTGCTTGGAGTGTCTGGTCCCCGAATCTTAGAATAATACCCAATTCTTCCTTGAAAGAATCCCCGACATTTGCAGGTAAATCACCGAAGGCTGTCTCCAGCGGCTCAGCCATGAATACTTGCCTGAATAGGACCCCGGCATGAGTGACTGGGAAAATCTTCACGATAAACTGGACGGCATCAGGAAGATTGCCTATCGGGATATAAATACCGGTCAGGAAACCGATTAATGTGCCGACGATTGTGCTCCCTGTAGAAAAGGCATTTATACTTGAAAAAAAGCTGACAAGAAAGAAAACCATTGCACTTGATGAAAGAGCAGACAGTAGAATGATTCCCGCTACTTTCACCATGCTCAGCATAGGAAGCAATTCCCCGCCGTTAGCGATTATGTATATCTCAGCAAGAATAAATGTAATCATGCACATGATGATGCTTACCATGAATGAGCTGATGACATATCCGCCCGCAATCTGATACCTCTTTAAAGGGGAGGCATAAAAATCCTTTGAATGGCCATTTGCCCGGTCTACTACCATTGTTCCGAAAGCCCCCATAGTTGTCGTGACAGAGGTGACGGCGAGAAGTCCTCCCATGATCCAGCTATCCATCAGGAATCTAGCATCTTTGATTTCATTCATGTCCTTCGCAATTGTATCGCCAAGGAAGAGGACATATAGACCTATGATGATAAAGACGGCTAATAGGGAGAAGAAGACAGTGCTTTTATCCCGGAAGAACAGCTTCAAATTTCGCTGTGCTAGATTAAACATCGGCTCGAATCTCCTTTCCTGTAATGTTAATAAACACATCATCCATCGTGCCGTGCTGGACTTCGAAGCGGTGGATCAATGGCTCCGTAAGCTTAAGGATGGAAAACGCCTCCTCGGTACCTGAAAGTTTAATGGTAATTAGCTCATTCTTCTCTGTATAAGGAATATCATGCTCCTGAAGAAGGCTGATCAGAGCTGTACGGTCCGAAGGTTCAATTTTGAGCGCATCTGAGCTGTATGTATTGCGCAAGGCAAATGGTGTGCCCTTTGCGACAATACGGCCATCGTCAATAATGACGATATAGTCAGCTGAAGCGGCTTCTTCCATATAATGTGTCGTCAGAAAGACCGTCAGTCCGCTTTCCTTTTGAAGATGGGCGATGGTTTCCCAGACACTGCGCCTTGTCTGCGGGTCAAGCCCTGTCGTTGGTTCATCAAGAAAAAGAATCTTCGGTGTATTCACCAAGGCGCGTGCGATATCTGCCCGGCGTCTCTGGCCGCCGGATAATTTGCCATATGGACGGTCGATGAAATCCATGACATCGGCTGAAATGGCTGCCTTCTCCACACGTCCTTTTAGCTCGGATTTCGGAATTTTATAGAACCTGGCACGTGTGAGCAAGTTCTCGCGTACGGTCAGAAGGGGGTCAAGAAGGCTCTCCTGGAATACAACTCCAATAGATTCGCGGATATCCTGGTCCTCTGTGCCTAATCCGAAGCCATTAATGAATGCCTTCCCTGAGTCTGGTTTCAATAAGGTACAAATCATATCGATGGTGGTACTTTTGCCGGCGCCATTTGGACCGAGAAATGCGAACAGCTTTCCGCTTTCTACATAAAAATCAATGCCCTTGACCGCTTGGAGGTCTCCAAATGTCTTTGAGAGACCATGTACCTCAATAATCTTATTCATGAAGATACCTCGATTCATTTTGGATTATTAGATAAAAATATATTCATAGTTAATTATATACTGAGCAAGTCGTTCATGATGTACCGCTAAAGAGATAATATCGGAATTGTCTTGGTATTCATGCCAAAAAATTAAATTTCTGTGTGCATAAAAACATATATGGACGTTATTTACAAATTAAGGTAAACTGAACTCAGAATATATAAACAAATAAAGAGCGCACCGGATTTTTCTTGGGTCTCTGTTATATTACGTTGTTGATATCGGCTGTATTTTTGTACAAGGATAGTTTCTAAAGCCTGTTCTTAAGGTTTTCGGACTTTCTTGCTCGGTCAAATTGTAGAGGTTAATTTCTCTTCCTATCAACAACGGTATAATAGGGCCCTTTTTTATTTTCCATAAGGGGGAGGAAGAAGGATGAAAAAAACAAGGATGTCTGGCATTATTCTATCTTTATCTTTGGCAATGGGAGTCTTGGCCGGGTGCGGCGGGGAGGAAACCGGGGGGACGGGTGCAGGCACAATTAAGATTGGTGCCAATCTTGAATTATCCGGAGGCGCGGCATCCTACGGGCAGTCCATCATGGAGGGAATGGAGCTCGCGGTTGATGAGATCAATAAGGATGGCATCAATGGTCAGAAGCTAGAGATTGAGAAGTATGATAATAAATCTGATGCGGCAGAGGCCACGACAGGTGCTTTAAAGCTTATTACACAGGAAAAAGCGGATGTCATTGTGGGAGCTGCAACGAGTACAAATACGCTCGCACAGGTGGATATCGCCAATGATAATAAGGTCCCTTTAATTACGCCGACCGGAACGAATGAAACAATCACGGTGAAGGATGGCAAGGTAAATGAGTATATCTTCCGCACATGTTTCATCGATCCATTCCAGGGAACGGTTGCCGCAAACTTTGCCAAGACTCAGTTCAAGGCGGAGACGGCTGCTATTTATATTGATAGCTCCAGTGATTATTCGAAAGGACTTGCTGCTGCGTTCAAGAAGGCCTTTACGGATAAAGGCGGAAAGATTGTCGCAGAGGAAGCTTTTGTTCAAAAGGATACGGATTTTCAATCAACCTTGACGCGCATCAAGAAGGCGAATCCTGATTTTGTATTCGTTCCTGCCTTTTATGAGGAAGTCGGTTTGATTCTGAAGCAAGGACGTGAGATTGGTCTTAATGTGCCATTCATGGGCGGAGATGGGTGGGATTCTCCAAAACTGATTGAGATAGCAGGAGCGAAATCCTTGGAGAATACGTTTATCACGAATCATTATTCCGCAGGAGACCCGGCAGAAAAGATCCAGAAGTTCGTCAGCGCCTTCCAAGAGAAATATAATGACAAGTCCCCTGATGCCTTTGCCGCTCTTGGCTATGATACTGCTTATTACATTGCGGATGCCGTCAAGAGAGCAGGAGATGACCCTACCCCTCAGAAAATTAAAGAAGCTCTGGCTGACACTGATGGACTCGATCTTGTGTCAGGCAAGCTGACCATTGATGAGAATCACAACCCAATCAAAGCGGCTGCCATCTTGAAGTATGAAAATGGCAAACAAGTCTTTGAAACAAATATAAAACCATAATCAGACCGATAGGGGGCAGAAATGAGTCCCCTATTTCTCTACCATTCTAGTAACCAGGGGGTCACATATGGAATTTATCCAGCAGCTTGTGAACGGTTTATCGCTCGGAAGTATTTATGCGCTCATTGCGCTTGGTTATACGATGGTTTATGGAATCGTCAAATTGATTAATTTCGCTCATGGCGATGTCTTTATGGTAGGGTCTTTTGTCGGGTTTTACGCGATTACTTTTCTTGAGCTATCCTTTCTGCCAGCATTGCTTCTATCCATGACCGCTTGTGCGGTATTAGGCGTGCTGATTGAACGAATCGCCTATAAACCGCTTCGAAATGCTACCCGGATTGCGGCGCTTATTACAGCGATCGGTGTCTCGCTCTTCATTGAATATGGAATGATTTACATTAGGGGTGCACAGATTGAGGCTTATCCTAATGATGTCGTTCCATCTGCGAACATCGACATCTTTGGCGTGACAGTCAAAAGCCAGTCCATCTTAATCCTTGGTGTGGCTATTTTGCTGATGGTACTTCTGCAAATCATTGTTCATCGCACCAAAATCGGGAAGGCCATGCGGGCGGTATCATTTGATGCCGATGCGGCTAAATTGATGGGAATCAGCGTCAATAATACGATATCAGTGACCTTTGCCATTGGCTCGGCCCTTGCCGGGGCAGCAGGCGTTATCTTTGGAGTGTATTATACACGGATTGAACCATTGATGGGCATCCTTCCTGGACTGAAAGCATTTGTTGCAGCCGTACTTGGCGGTATTGGCATCATTCCGGGAGCGATGGTTGGCGGTCTTTTGCTTGGCATGATTGAAGCACTGGTCAGTGCCGCGGGCTTCTCATTATGGAGGGATGCGGCTGCCTTTGTTGTGCTCATCCTGATTCTCCTTTTCATGCCTCAAGGGTTATTCGGAAAAAATAAGAAAGAAAAAGTATAGGGGATGGGGCAATGGCGATTTTCAGAAGAATGAATGGCTTTTTTGGAATGATGATCCTTGCACTTCTATTTTTCTTCATTATGCAATACATCATCACCGCGGGGATAGTAGGCAGCTTTTATACAAATATGATTATCACGATGGGAATCAATATCATCATAGCTGTCAGCCTCCATTTGATTTTGGGCATAACCGGACAATTCTCCATAGGACAAGCCGGCTTTCTGGCAGTGGGAGCTTTTGTATCAGCAATCATGACGATGAAGCTGGAACTCCCGTTTCTTTTGTCGATTATCATAGGCGGAGTGATTGCGGCGGCAGTTGGAATGCTTATAGGAATCCCGAGTTTGCGTTTGAAGGGGGATTATTTAGCAATTGCCACGCTTGGATTTGGCGAAATCGTGCGCATAATTTTCTTGAATATGGATTATGTCGGGGGAGCCTCCGGTATGATGGTCACCCATAAAACGACATGGGGCTGGCTGTTCCTGTGGATGATGATTACCATCCTTGTCGTGAGGAACTTCACCAACTCGACTCATGGCAGGGCCTGCATCTCGATTCGAGAGGACGAAACGGCCTCTGATGCGATGGGCATCAACACGACTTATTATAAGGTGGCTGCCTTTGTGATTGGCGCCTTCTTCACCGGGATTGCCGGTGCGTTGTATTCCCATAATTTTTATTTCATCCAGCCGGCCAATTTTAACTTCCTCAAATCCTTCGATATATTGATTTTTGTTGTGTTGGGGGGACTTGGAAGTCTTTCAGGAACAGTGATTGCAGCCGTGCTGCTGACCTTTGTGACGACATTCTTATCTGATTATCCAGAGACAAGAATGCTCCTTTACAGCTTGGTATTAATCGTAATGATGATTTATCGTCCGCAAGGGCTGCTGGGGACAAGGGAGATCTCGAGCTTATTTTCAAGAAAAACAAAGGGGGGACCGAAGGATGGAAACCAGCAAACCATTGCTTAGCGTAGACAAATTATCCATACAGTTCGGCGGGCTAAAGGCAGTGAGTGATGTCTGTATGGAGCTTGCATCTGGCGACCTCTGCGGATTGATTGGACCGAACGGGGCAGGAAAAACAACACTCTTTAATTTGCTGACAGGTGTTTATGTTCCGACAGAGGGGACGGTAACCTTTAACGGTCATAGGCTAAATAAGCTTGCTCCATACAAAATCACCCGCAAAGGGCTTTGTCGGACCTTCCAAAACATACGCCTCTTTGGAGAATTGTCGGTTGTGGATAATGTCAAAGTGGCCTATCACTCTCAAGCCTCGCATTCCATGCTGAGTTCCATTTTACGGCTGCCGGGCCATTTCAAGGGGGAGAGAATCATCGAGGAGAAGGCGCTTGAACTATTGGAGATATTCCAGCTGCAGCTGTATAAGGATGAAAAAGCAAAAAACCTTCCTTATGGCATGCAGCGGCGGCTTGAAATAGCGCGGGCGCTAGCCGGCAAGCCCCGTCTGTTATTGCTTGATGAACCGGCAGCGGGCATGAACCCGAAGGAAACAGGGGAGTTAATGGAATTGATTGGGCAAATAAAGGAGCGTTTTAGTCTGACTGTTCTTTTGATAGAGCATGATATGCATCTTGTCATGGGCGTGTGTGAACGCATTTATGTGCTAGACCATGGCCAGCTGATCGCGCATGGCACGCCGGAGGAGATCCGCAACAATCCTCTCGTGATAGAGGCTTATCTGGGAGAGGAGGTAAGTTGATGCTGCAGGTTGAGAATATTACCGTCTATTATGGAAACATCCAAGCCATCAAAGGGGTGACCCTGGATATTCAGGAAGGAGAAATTGTTACCTTAATTGGAGCAAATGGTGCCGGAAAAAGCACCTTGCTTAAGACGGTTTCCGGTCTCTTGAAGCCGAAAGAAGGACAAATTCTTTATGAAGGTAAGCCAATTGGGGGAAAGGCTGCCCAAGCAATTGTGAAGCAAGGGATTTCCCATGTGCCTGAAGGGAGACGCATATTCGCCAATATGACGGTTGAAGAAAATTTGCAGCTGGGTGCCTATCTTCGCCGAGATCGTGCTGGCATTAAGAAGGATATGGAGCAAGTATATGAATTATTCCCCCGGCTATTGGAGCGGCTGAAGCAGCAGGCGGGCACCTTGTCTGGCGGGGAGCAGCAAATGCTTGCTATGGGAAGGGCTCTAATGGCAAAACCAAAGCTTTTGCTGCTTGATGAGCCTTCAATGGGACTTGCCCCGCTGCTTGTTAAGACAATTTTTCGCATCATCGAAGAGATTAAGGCAACTGGAACGACGATTTTACTTGTTGAGCAGAATGCACACCTAGCTTTGTCAATCGCAGACAGAGCTTACGTTATGGAAACGGGTCGTATTGTATTGTCGGGTACAGCGAATGAGCTGACCGAAAGCGAGCAGGTGAAGATGGCTTATTTAGGCGGTTAATATATGAGAAAAGGGTTGCACCAAGCAGTCACCGAGGTGATGGCTGCATGGGGGCAGCCTTTTTTGCTCTCTAAAATGGCTAGAGCTTTATCATTATCTAGTGCGTGAAACACGGGTCGTCATTGGAAAGAAAGCGGGAGTGTCTGTTATTTCATTTATACACCTGTCTCGTATATAAAAAGGGACTGCTCTTGTAACAGCCCTCGTTGGCTCTATCTTGCCTAACCATCTTACTCGAATTGTTAAGCAAACTATCATTCTTGGTATAAACCAAATATCTCAGGGCAGTTAACCGTATTTTCTCTTGTGTCTGGTGAATGCTTACCCTTATTCGATAAGTTTCTCTTATGTCTCTCCTTTATAAATGGGTCATTTTCTTTATAATGTGTCACACATATGCTTAAGGGGGAGGCGATTTAAAATGGAGTACGTCATTCTTTGTCTTATCGGATTTATAGCCACGACTGTCGGCACATTGGCAGGCGGCGGAGGGCTGATTAGTTTTCCTTCCATGCTGCTTTTGGGAGTGCCGGTTCACTCGGCAATCGGGGCGAATAAAGTGTCGAATACCGTGAGTTCATTTACGAGCTTTTGGCATTTATATAGGAAGGGAGAAGTGAACTGGGATGAGTCCGCCTGGCTTATGCCAGTAAGTATAATGGGCGGTGTCGCCGGAGGGATGATTGCGGCATTTATGTCGGCATCCATGCTGACTGTCGTGGCGAGTCTATTCTTAGGTGTTGGTTACATTATTTCATTTTTGGGTAAAGGAAACTTCAAGAATCAGGATAAAGAGCTGCCCCTAAATAAATATAGCCTTTCCGGTCTTTTTGGGATTGGCATGTTTGATGGGATGTTTGGCCCTGGCCAGGGTACCTTGTTGTTTAACCTATTTGGTTATCTTAATCTTTCTTATATAAAAGCAGTTGCGCTCGTTCGCCTTGCTACCGTTTCAAGCTGTATGGGAGCGGCCGTGACCTACATAGCTTCCGGAAAGATCATCTGGCCGGTTACATTGTGCCTGATGCTAGGTTCCATCACCGGTGCCCAGCTTGGCGTTCGTATTGCCGAGAAATTAAACCCGGAATATGTTAAGCCGATTTTGCGTGTCATGACGCTTCTGTTGCTTATTCAGCTATGGATGAAACAATTTATCTTATGATTATTAATTTTCAAAATAATTGTTTCCTTATCGATATTATTATATCAAAATAATATATAGATGCTTTCGATTGTATGTTTAGTTAATGTTTCTCTATTTGGCAAGCGTCAATTAAGTATATGATTCAAGTGTTCAGCATCCGGTTTCATACAAACTAGAGGAGGATTTTCGATGGAAAACTCGATTTACTCATTATTGCCGCCATTAATTGCGATTCTTATGGTGCTTCTGACAAGAAAGATTCTGTTATCGCTTGGGGTTGGCATTTTAGCGTCCGCTTTTATGCTGGCAGATTTCAAATTTGGGGAAACGGCCGCCATCACATGGGATGCAGCCAAAGGAATTTTTATAGCAGATGGCGCGTTGAATCTTTCCAATATTTATATTATTGCATTTATTATCCTCCTAGG
>CAJGCH010000063.1 GCA_904501845.1 uncultured Bacillaceae bacterium
CGACAGGCCAAGGATGCAAACCACGTACATGGTTATAAATGTCCTCGCCTGTTTTCGACCAATCAATCAGTTCCTGTTCCCTCTTAATATTTGAGGCAAAGGTCGCTTCTTCCTCGTTTTGCTTGATTGGTGTGATTTCACCCCTCAAAAGGGCAGGAATTGTTTGTGAAGTAAGCTCTGCCCCAGCTGCGCTGAGTTTGTCATGCAGGCTGCCAGTATGGTCTGTTTCTTCAATCGGCACCTCTACTTTCGCTAGCATATCCCCTGCATCAAGTTTTTCGACCATATACATGATGGTTACACCAGTCTTTTCTTTCCCTTGCATGATTGCATAGTGAATTGGCGCTCCGCCGCGCAGTTCTGGCAGTAAGGAAGCGTGGACATTAATGCAGCCGTATTTAGGCGCCTCAAGCAGCCTTTTAGGCAGGATTTGTCCAAACGCTGCTGTCACAATTAAGTCTGGCTCCAGAGCCAACACCTTATCAACTTCTTCATCGAGCCGGATTTTCTCCGGCTGCAGAACTTGGATGCCATGCTTTTCTGCCGTCACTTTGACTGGCGGCGGCGTCAGCACCCGCTTGCGGCCTACAGGCCGGTCTGGCTGTGTGACAACTCCGACAATGGAATATCCATCTTCAATTAACCGCTCCAAGACTCCGACGGAAAAGTCTGGCGTTCCCATAAACACGATTCTTGTCATTCTGCTTCATACCCTTCTAACTCTTCTTCACTCACATAGCGGCTGACCTTGGATGTAAACAGGACACCCTCTAAATGGTCCATTTCATGGAGGATGGCCCTTGCCATATAATCCTCAGCCTCAATTACGCACCATCTGCCGAAGCGGTCCTGTGCCTGAACCTTCACGAAGGTTGGTCTCTCGACTTCCCCGTATATTCCCGGGAAGCTCAAGCACCCTTCAATATCCGTATCCTTGCCATTGCTTTCAATCAATTCCGGATTAATAAGCTCAATGGTTCCGGATTCATCATCAACATCAACGATGGCAACTTGAATATTTTTGCCGATTTGAGGGGCGGCAAGTCCTACACCGTCCGCCTCAATCATTGTGTCGTACATATCATCAAGCAGCTTTGCTAGCTTTTTATCAAATACTTCTACCTTTTTACATTTTGACTCCAGCCTCTTGTCTGGATGTTTTACGATCGGTAATACAGCCAATTTCTTTCTTCCTTCTTTCTACATCATAATAAATGGATTTACATCAATCGACAATTGCAGGCCGGATTGTGCAGCATTTCGTCCATAGGTTTCGTTTAATTTCTTTAATATTTCCGTTAAATTCGGTTCCCGCTTGTATTTTATCAGACATTGGTATCTATATCTATTATTGATTCTGGACATTGGCGAAGCAGAGGGGCCAAATACGACCGTGCTTGGACTAACCTGCCTCTTAATATAGGACGTAATCTTATCAGCAGTCTCCATTACCTTCAAAACATCCTCATGGGAAACCGTTAAAAGCGCTATATAATAGTAAGGAGGATAATCATTCTGCTTCCTGAGGAACATTTCCCTCATGAAAAAACCTTCAAAGTCCTGTTCAGAAGCAAGCTGTATGCTGTAATGTTCCGGAGTGTATGTCTGAATGACTACCTCTCCTGGAAGCTCATGCCTGCCCGCGCGCCCGCTGACCTGGGTAAGCAGCTGGAACGTTCGCTCAGATGCTCTGAAGTCCGGGAGATGGAGCATCGTATCGGCGGATAATACACCAACAAGTGTCACCTTAGGAAAATCAAGACCTTTTGCAATCATTTGCGTGCCGAGCAGAATATCTGCCTGTCCATCCTCAAACCTTTTCAATAGCGTTTCATGAGCGCCCTTGCGGCTCGTTGTATCCACATCCATCCGGATGACTCGCGCATGCGGCAAGAGCTTGCCAAGCTCCTCCTCCACCTTCTGTGTTCCGGTCCCAAAATAACGGATATGATCACTGCCGCAATCCGGGCATACATTCGGAACCCCTTCCTCAAGCCCGCAATAATGGCACTTCATGAGTGATTGGACACGATGGAACGTCATCGAAACGTCGCAGTTTGGGCATGTGACTACCAATCCGCAATTACGGCACATCACAAATGATGAATGTCCGCGCCGGTTGAGCATCAACACGGATTGTTCTCCTTTTTCAACACGTTCTTTTAGCTTTTCAAAAAGAAGCTCAGAAAACATGGAGCGATTACCACCTCTCATCTCTTCCCTCATATCCACAATGGATACGTCAGGAAGCGCACGCTGGTTCACGCGGCTTTTAAGCGTCAACAGTGTATAGACATCCTTTTTCGCACGGGCAAAGGTTTCAAGGGATGGCGTTGCGCTTCCTAAGATGACTGGGCAATGGTGATAGCTTGCCCGCTTTAGGGCGACATCACGGGAATGGTAGCGCGGTGTCTCTTCTTGCTTATAGCTGCCTTCATGCTCCTCATCAATGATGATAAGCCCAATATTCTTAAATGGAGCAAATACCGCTGACCTTGCTCCGACTACCACCTTAACTTCACCGCGCTGGATCTTTCTCCATTCATCATATTTTTCACCAGTGGATAGTCCGCTATGTAACACGGCAACCAAATCGCCGAAACGGCGTTTAAATCGAGTAACCATCATTGGTGTCAAAGAAATTTCCGGCACGAGTACGATGGCTTCCTTCCCCTCATCCACAATCCGCTTTATGGATTGAAGGTAGATTTCCGTTTTGCCGCTTCCTGTCACGCCGTACAGCAGGAATGTCTCCGTACGTTTCTCTTCAATGGCCCGCTCAATCGGTCCCATTGCCCCTTTTTGTTCTGCTGTCAAAGGCAAAATAGCATCCGCCTGGAATTCACGCTGTTCATAATGGTCTCGGTAGGATTCCCGCTCTTCCATCTGGAGAATGCCTTTATTCACCAGCGGCTTGATAACCGAATAACCAGATAATCCTGTATCCTTGAGGATTTTTGAAAGAGAAACCTCCTCGGGGTTTTCTGAGAAATATTCAAGAACAAGCCTTTGATTTTTGGCCGTCTTGCTTGTTTCATCAAGCCGTCTTGCAAGGTCTCCCTGATCAAGCAATGGCTTAATGTATTTTTCTTTTTTAACATTCCCTTTATTGCTAACCTTGATGGTAAGCTCCAGTGCCCCCCGGTCTATCTCCTGTTTTACAAGAGGCAATAACTCGTTATTTTGGGCATCATCCCACTTCATGGTGCCTGTTCTTTGGAATAAGGGCTGAAGCTTAGGCTGCAAATCGATTGCTGCAACACCGCTTGTGAGCCTGATTTGCTTTTCATACTTGGCCTTCATGGCTGCCGGGAGCATCGCTTGGAAAGCGGAAATCTTAAAGCACATCGTCTCATCCGCCAGCCAATGTCCTAGCTCGAGCAGCTCTTCGTTCAAGGCTGGTTCCATATCCAAAAGACCGCTAATATTCTTTAAGGATTTAAAATCCGAGCTCTCCTTCAGCTTCACGACAAACCCGAGCAGCTTCCGCGGTCCAAACGGCACGGTAACGCGCATTCCTTCTTGTATCATTCCGGCCCATTTCTCCGGGACCCGATAATCAAAAGGCCGGTCCGTTTGCTGGGCCGGCACATCTACAATGACTTCAGCTATCATTACACATTCGCCCCGATGACTTCCATCCTGGCAACTTCACTCAGGATTGCCTCTGCCGTTTTCAGCTTGCTCATTAATGGCAATTCCACTGAGGTACCATCTTTCTTGTAAAGTGTAACGATATTCGTGTCCGTGCCAAATCCTGCTCCCTCTTTCATCACATCATTGGCCACAATCATATCCGCATTCTTCTTCACAAGTTTCTTCTTCGCATATTCTTCAATATTATTCGTCTCGGCTGCAAAACCAATCAGGATTTGCCCTGCTTTTCGCCTGCCGGCTTCTGCCAGAATATCTTTTGTTCTCGTCATCGCCAGACTCATATCCCCATCCTGTTTCTTCACCTTCTGCTTAGCAGCCTCTAACGGTTTATAATCCGCTACAGCGGCTGTTCCGATAATAATATGCGCTGACTCCATCTCCTCCATGACCGCCTCATACATCTCAGCGGCACTCTCAACAGAAATAACGCGCGCATTTGCCGGCGGGGCAACAGTGACCGGACCGCTCACCAAAATGACCTCTGCCCCCATTTTAATGGCCGCCTCCGCCAGTGAATACCCCATCTTCCCAGTGGAATAATTGGATACATAGCGGACAGGATCTATTTTTTCACGGGTCGGCCCTGCAGTAATCAGCACTCTCTTTCCCATTAAAGGAAGCTTCCCTTCCTTAAAATGATCACTGAGCACCTGGGCGATTTGCTCCGGCTCCTCTAATCGGCCTTTTCCGACATATCCGCATGCAAGGTATCCCTCATTCGGCTCAATAAATGAATATCCATCCTCGCGCAAGCGTTTCATATTACGCTGTACGGCTTTATGCTCATACATATGAACATTCATGGCAGGAGCGATAAAGATAGGAGCCGTCACTGCAAGCAGAATTGTGGACACCATATCATCCGCAATCCCATTCGCCAGCTTCCCGATGATATTCGCAGTAGCCGGTGCAATGACTGCCGCATCGGCCCAATCAGCCAAATCAATATGAGCAATCTTCCCTGGTATTTTTTCATCAAATGTGTCATAGAAAACATCATTTCTGGACAAGGACTGAAACGTGAGCGGTGTGACAAACTTCATGGCAGATTCACTCATGACAACCTTGACCTCTGCCCCCGCCTGCACAAGCTTGCTCGTTAGGCTGGCTGCTTTATAAACGGCAATTCCGCCGGTAACAAACAAAAGGATTTTCTTATCTTTCAGCATTTCTTTCCCTCCTCCATCAACTTTTCTGCAGACTGTGCTGTCCATTGCAGCAAACCAGTCCCTAAACGGGTCTTACACAGCCCTTTTATAAAAAGCGGGAAATGCCTTTCCCGCAAAAAATGTATTATTATTCTTTACTATAAACGGTGCACCGTATAACTGCCAGCAAAAAAAACAACCTTCAAAATCTGTAAGGTTGTTTTTTCTCCATTATATCAGCGTTCTACAACATCTCTTGAATCCACTTTGTAAGTCAGGTCACCCGTATTGATCTCTTCTAGCGCTTTGCCGACAAATTTATGAGATACCGGCTTAGCAATTCTCGAAGGCTGGCCTGATTCCTGCATGAAGCGAGCACGTTTAGCAGCCACGGACACTAGTGAATACTTCGAATCGATTTTTGTTAACAATGAGTCAATAGATGGATATAACATATTATTTTTCTTCCTCCAATAATTTTCTGTATCGTTTTTCCACACGCTCTCTTCTGAGGTGCTCAGCGACCACGATAGCGTTGATTCGCTCGCACGCATGCTCGACACGATCATTTTCTACCACATAATCATATAAATTCATCATTTCAATTTCTTCTCGAGCCGCTTTCATCCGGTTACGAATTAATTCGTCCGTTTCCGTTCCTCTTGTCACAATGCGGTTTTCCAATTCCTTTAAACTTGGAGGCGCCAGGAAAATAAACAAACCATCAGGGAATTTTTCTCTTACCTGTCTAGCCCCTTGCACTTCAATCTCAAGGAAGACATCTTTCCCTTCCTCCAAGGTCTTCTTCACATAGTCAATCGGGGTGCCGTAATAATTGCCGACATACTCTGCATGCTCAAGAAGCTCATCCTTGGCAATCATTTCCTCAAATTGCTCGCGCGTTTTAAAGAAGTAGTCCACCCCATGGACCTCTCCTTCCCTAGGTTTGCGGGAAGTTGCTGAGATTGAATATTCAAAATTAACTTCAGGCTGGTCAAAAATAGCTTTCCTGACCGTGCCTTTCCCTACCCCAGAGGGTCCTGATAATACGATTAATAATCCTTTTTGTTTCAACTCTTTCACCTATCCTTCCGACACGCTTTCCTCACGATCATGCAGCCTTGCCGCCACCGTTTCCGGCTGAACGGCTGATAAGATGACATGGTCACTATCTGTAATGATGACTGCGCGCGTCCTTCTTCCATACGTGGCATCTACTAAAGAGCCCTTATCCCTTGCATCCTGGATAATCCTTTTAATAGGCGCCGACTCCGGACTAACAATGGTTACAATACGATTAGCGGAAACGATATTCCCAAAACCGATATTGATTAATTTAATTGACATTGTTTAGCCTCCATCCCTAGTGTTTGCTTGTATGTATAGTGATAAACTCTGTTTATTCTACATTTTGGACTTGCTCTTTCATTTTTTCGAGAATCGCCTTCATCTCGACCACTTCTTTCGCGATTTTAGAATCACTGGCCTTCGAACCAATCGTATTGGTCTCCCGATTCATTTCTTGAATGATGAAGTCAAGCTTCCGCCCAATCGGTCCAGCTGCTTCGAGTCCCTCCGAGAATTGGGTAATATGGCTTTTCAGTCTGGAGATCTCTTCATGTATGTCCGCTTTATCCGTAAATAAGGCAATCTCAGTCAGCAGCCTGCTTCTATCATACGCATCTCCCACTGCTTCTTCAAGCTTTTGCCGCAAACGGGCTTCATATGCCTTTGGAACAGCAGGAGCAAGCTTTTCAACGACTTGGAGTTCTGCCATTAGCTTTTGGATATGTCCCGCAAGATCCTGCTTCAAAAACTGGCCTTCCTTCTCTCTCATCATGGAAAGGTGCCTCACTGCTTCTTCGACCGTCCTTAGGAGCATAGCTTCAAGACTTGAATCATCCTGCTCTTTCTCCTCTATCTGAATGAAGTGTTCAATCTGCAGCAGGTCGGTCAGCTGCGTTTCCGTAAAAGCACTGTATCTGTTGTTGAATTCAGTTGATATATTCATGATCTGGTCCATTAGTTCCCAGTTAGGCGTTACAACCCTCTTTACAGCCCCTTCACCTTGGAGGCTGATAAAGACCTCAACTCTACCCCTTTGTAACTTTTGCTGAATAATCTTTTTAATCCTGTCTTCATACATCATTAATTGTCGAGGCGATCGGATACTGCACTCAAAAAACCGATGATTCACACTTTTCATTTCAACGGTAATAACCAATGCATCATCTTCGTTTTTTGCTCTTCCGTAACCAGTCATGCTTAAGATCATTTTAGCCACAGCTCCAATCTGCACCATTTCATTAAAAAAGTGAAACCGCATAAAAATAAAAAGGTAATAGAGACGCCTCTACTACCTTAAAAATTATATCACAATTTATTTGGATTTACTTACATAAAATGTTCCAGCCAGCAAAAAAGTTGGAATTGAAGCCATGCCAAGAATTAGCAGCCAATCCCGCGGGGCAATTGAGACTGTGTGGAACACTTGCTGAAGCGGCGGATAATAGAGAGCAATGAGCATTAATACGAGTGATGAGACTACCGCCCATACAAGATACATATTCCCAAATGGATTCCTTGAGAAGATGGACTTTTCGCTTCGGCAATCAAAGACATGGATGAGCTGCGCCAACACCAATGTTGCAAATGCCACCGTCTGGGCATATTGGAGATTATCCGGATTAGACTTATAGACGGTCATGAACGCAAGCAAGGTTGCTGAGCCAATCAAAAATCCCCTCGAAACTATTTTCCAGCCCAGACCTCTGGCGAAAACCCCTTCCTTCGGGTGCCTTGGCGGGCGTTTCATCACATTCTCCTCCGGCTTATCAAGCCCGAGTGCCATGGCAGGCAGCCCATCTGTCACAAGGTTGACCCATAGGATTTGAATCGGTAAAAGCGGCAGCGGAAGGCCAATAATCATCGCAAACAACATCACAAGAATCTCCCCCACATTCGAGGCTAACAAATACCGGATGAACTTGCGGATATTTTCGTAGATGTTCCGGCCTTCCTTAATGGCTGCTTTGATCGTGGCAAAATTATCATCCAGCAGGATTAAGGAGGATGTCTCCTTTGCGACATCTGTTCCTGAGATTCCCATCGCAATCCCTATATCTGCCGCCTTGATTGCAGGAGCATCATTGACTCCATCACCAGTCATGGCAACAATATGACCTCTTTTCTGGAATGCTGATACGATTTTCAGCTTATGTTCTGGAGAAACACGTGCAAAAACAGACGTTTCTTCCACAATCTCTGTCAGGTCTTCAGCTGACATTTTGTCCAATTCGGCTCCTGAAACAACTCTGTCCCCTTTGTGGTAGATGCCGAGCTTCTCCCCGATAGCCTTTGCAGTCACCATATGATCTCCCGTAATCATCACGGTCTTAATCCCTGCATCCCTGCATTCTTGAACAGCTTGGGCCACTTCTGCCCTCGGCGGGTCCATCATTCCCTGCAACCCAAGGAAAACCAGGTCGCATTCCGCGTCACCCTCATCCAGGATAGCCTTATTGCCAGGAACACTTTTAAAGGCAACAGCAATTGTGCGCAGTGCCTGTTCAGCCATATGCTCAGTAGACGCCATAATTATATCAAGCATCTTTTCGTCCATCCGCTGAATGCGGCCATTCATCTGAACCGCGCTGCAGCGGCCAAGAAGGACATCTGGCGCGCCCTTTGTAATAATGAATTGCCTCCCGTTTGCATCCTTTACCATGACACTCATCAGCTTTCGTTCTGACTCAAACGGAAATTCCTTTAAAATTTGATAGTTCTCAAACTGAAGCTGTCTGTCGATGCCCTTTTTCATGGCAGCAACGAGCATAGCTCCCTCAGTCGGATCCCCATCTATATAATAGTTCTTTTTCTTTAATTTCAGTTCGGCATTATTGCATAGGATTCCATAGGTCAAAAGCTGCCGGACCTCCGTGTCATCCGTGATGCCCTGCAAGCATTCAATCTCGCCTGCCGGCTCGAACCCCTTGCCAGTAACGCTCCAATCACTTCCCCCTGCCCAGAGTCTTGTGACCATCATTTTATTTTCGGTCATGGTCCCAGTCTTATCCGAGCAAATGACCGATGCACAGCCTAATGTCTCCACGGCGGGTAGCTTGCGGACGATGGCATTTTTCCGAATCATCCTCTGTACGCCGAGCGACAAGGCAACCGTGACAATGGCAGGCAATCCTTCTGGAATGGCGGCCACGGCGAGCGATACTCCCGCAAGAACCATCGTATATAAATTATTCCCTTGCAAAACACCAATCCCGACAACCAATAAAGTCAGGAAAAGGGCGGCAACAATCAAGATTTTTCCTAATTGCTCGAGTCTTATTTGCAAAGGCGTTTGCTGGCTTTGGGCATTCTGGAGCAAATCGGCAATCTGGCCCATCGCTGTTTTCATTCCCGTAGCGACGACCACTCCCTCACCTGAGCCCCTCGTCACAAGCGTGCCCATAAAAGCCATATTCACTTGATCGCCGATGCCGGCACTTTCCTTCTTCATCCTGTCAGAAGATTTTACGACCGGGAGTGATTCCCCAGTCAAGGCAGATTCCTCAACCTCCAGGCTTTGCGCCTTCGTTATTCGTATATCAGCGCCAATTCGGTCCCCGCTTATGAATTTAACGATATCCCCAGGCACGCAGTCCTTTGCCTGAATTTTAGTCCATAGCCCATCTCTTTGCACCATCATCTGCGGAGCTGCCATTTCCTTCAAAGCTGATAATGACTTCTCCGCCTTTCGTTCCTGGAAAAAACCTAAAAATCCATTCACCAGTACAATCATGATAATCGCAATGGCATCAATATATTCCCCGAGCAAACCGCTAACCAGCGTCGCAGCCAGAAGAATCAGCACCATAAAGTCCTTAAATTGATTGAAAAACAGCAAGAGCGCGGACTGCTTTTCCCCTTCTGCCAGCTCATTATGTCCATATTGCTTTAACCGTTTCTTTGCTTCCTGATGGCTCAATCCCTTTTTCGCATCTACATTAAAAGCGGATTGTAACTGATCTTTGTCCATTTCTACCAACTTCATGTAACAAATACAACCTCCTTCATACAATCCGAATAACTTACTTTTGTACATGTTTATTCAGAGTTGTCCCGAAAAATGCTATACTTGTTAGGCTACATAATTTTAAAGAAACCGGCAGTATCATATCTGCCTTAATGAAGAAGGTGTTAGACATGTCCTTTGACGGATTTTTTACTAGAGCCATGACGGAGGAACTTTCCGCCACGCTCAAAAGCGGACGAATCACAAAGATTCACCAGCCATATAAAAACGAACTGATTCTTGTTGTCAGAGCCGGAAGGGAGAACCATAAGCTCCTCCTCTCAGCCCATCCAAGCTATGCGCGTGTCCAACTGACCAAGGAAAGTTATGAGAACCCAACAGACGCACCAATGTTTTGCATGCTCCTTCGCAAGCATTTGGAGGGTTATTTTATAGAGAAAATCGAACAGCCTGGGCTAGAGCGGCTTATCACCTTTAAAGTGAACGGCCGCAATGAAATCGGTGACCTGGCTCCTAAACTGTTAATCATTGAGATTATGGGAAAACATAGCAATATCATCCTTGTTGACGAAGAGAAAAACATGATTATTGATTGCATTAAACATGTTCCTCCTTCCCTAAACAGCTACCGGACCTTGCTGCCAGGGCATCCTTATGTGCTTCCTCCGACACAAGATAAATTCAATCCATTAGAGAACATGGAGCAGGGATTATCCCATCTTGATTATTTCGCCGGCAGAATTGATAAACAGCTTGTATCGACTTTTAAGGGTCTCTCTCCGCTTCTTGCAAAGGAAATTACGCACAGAGCAGGGCTCGTAAATCGCGAAACTGTGCCTCAAAGCTTCAAGGCTGTAATGGAACAGATAGATACCCATCGATATGAACCAACATTAATCAGCAGTGAATCAAAGGAAGCTTTCTACCTGCTTGACCTTGAGCATGTAAAAGGGACAAAGAAACATTTTGACTCATTAAGCGAGCTTCTCGACCGCTTCTATTTCCGAAAGGCAGATCGAGACCGCGTCAAACAGCAGGCACATGATCTTGAACGCCTGCTGCAAAACGAAAAAGAGAAAAATGTAAAAAAACTGCTAAAGCTTGAGGACACTCTTGTTGATTCCGAAAAGGCAGAAATCTTCAAAAAATATGGCGAGCTTATCACGAGCCATATTTATGCCTTAAAGAAAGGCATGAAAACAGCAGAAGTTATCGACTTTTATGATGAAAACCAGCCATCACTTACCATTGAGCTGAACGAAAGGCTAACACCATCAGAAAATGCTCAGAAATACTTTGCCAAGTATCAAAAAGCAAAGAAATCCGTTGCCTATGTAAACGAACAAATCGAGCTCACCAAAAAAGAAATCGACTATCTTGAAAACCTCATTCATCAAATGAACACTGCCTCTCCGAAGGACCTGCAAGAGATCAGGGAAGAATTAGAGGAAGGCGGCTATGTCAAGAAACGGGTAAGCAAAAAAGGCGGGAAGAAAAAAGACACGAAGCCAACACTTGATACATACGTATCCAGCGACGGCACAGATATCCTTGTCGGAAAGAATAATAAGCAAAACGACTACCTGACCAACCGGCTCGCACCAAAGAACGCCCTTTGGTTCCATACGAAGGATATCCCGGGCTCCCATGTCGTCATCAGGGACGCTGACCCTTCCGACCAAACCATCAAAGAGGCTGCCATCCTTGCCGCATACTTCAGCAAGGCGCGCCAATCAAGCCAAGTACCTGTTGACTCAACCTTAATCAGGCATGTCAAAAAACCGGCCGGCGCCAAACCGGGATTTGTCACCTATGACAATCAAACAACCTATTATGTAACACCAGATGAAGAGCTCGTACTTTCAATGAAGAAATAAAGAACGAAACAAGAAAAATGCCTTCCCATGCAGCGGGAAGGCATTTTTCGGTTTATAGATGGGCCAGGTTTCGGCCACCCTTTCCCCATCTTTCCTGCCTGAAGCCTGGGCGATAGGTGGGCTTTGCCTGGCTTTCCCCATACTTCCACCACCCTTTCCCCACCTTTCCTGCCTGAAGCATGGGCGATAGATGGGCTTTGCCTGGCTTCTCCCATACTTCCACCACCCTTTCCCCACCTTTCCTATATGAAGCCTGGGTGAAAGGTGGGCTTTGCCTGGCTTTCACCATCTTTCGACCACCCCTTCCCCACCTTTCCTGCCTGAAGCCTGGGCGAAGGATGGGCATTGCCTGGCTTCTCCCATCCTTCGACCACCCTTTTTCGCCATACAAAAAACTCCCTGCTTTTTATGC
>CAJGCH010000064.1 GCA_904501845.1 uncultured Bacillaceae bacterium
ATAGGCGAGTTCTTCATGAATCCGCTCCATATTCGCGTAAACTGCACTGTCATTCAATCCCAATGATTTAAGGCGCTCCCGCCTGATTTGGTTGAGCTTATCAGGGCTGATTTTTAAACCGATGCATTTTTTCGGATCCACATTAAACAATTCCTCCGGCGGCTCCACCTCTGGAACAAGCGGCACATTGGCCACCTTTATCCGTTTATGGGCAAGAAATTGGGAGAGCGGCGTTTTGGATGTTCTAGATACCCCTATTAAGATGACATCAGCCTTCAGGATACCCTTTGGATCCCGTCCATCATCATATTTCACAGCGAACTCGATTGCTTCCACCCTTTTGAAATAATTCTCATCCAATTTGCGGACAAGACCCGGCTTATTGAGCGCCGATGTTCCATATTTCTGCTCAAGGATATCAATTAATGGCCCGATAATGTCATACGCTACGATATTCATCTCCGCTGCCTTTTCTTTCATGTAAGAGCGGATTTCCGGCTTCACTAATGTATAGGCAATCACACCATTATTTATCTCTGCCAAGCCCAGCACATCATCAATCGTCGAGATATCTTCCACAAATGGAATACGCTTGAGAATGATGTTCTCGCCGCTGAACTGACTGACGGCTGCTTTTGTTACCAAATCAGCTGTTTCCCCAACTGAATCTGAAACCACGTAGATTATAGACTGTTCCATAATCGTCCTCCATGTATTACTGGCTCGCTGCTGCTTTTACCCGTTATCACTGGCTAATGCAACGAAAGCCTTGGTTATATTCGTCTTCGTTATTCTTCCAACCACTTCAAATCCCTTATCATTCTGTTTTACGACTGGCAGAGCATCAATTTGCTTTTCAATGAGCTTCTCCGCCACATCAATCAAATAATCTTCTTTTGTGCACACCGTGATGTTTGGCATGCGCGTCATAATGATGTGTACAGGGATTGTCGTTAAGTCCTGTTTGCCTAGACTCGCACGCAGCAAGTCCTTCCGAGACAAAACACCTACCAGCTGGGACTCCTTGTCCACAACAAATAATGTGCCGACATCCTCTAAAAACATCGTGCAAATAGCATCATAAACCGTCATCCCTTCACTTACGACGACCGGAATGGACTGGTAATCGCCAACAAGAAGTTTCTTTAAACTGTCTGTCAAAAGCTGGGTGTCCGTTTTACCTGTATAAAAATAGCCTACCCTCGGCCTGGCATCCAAATATCCCGCCATCGTCAGTATCGCAAGATCTGGACGCAATGTCGCACGGGTTAGATTTAGTTGATCGGCAATATGTTCGCCGGTAATAGGACCATTATCCTTTACGATTTGCAAGATATGTTCTTGTCTTTTTGTTAATTCTATTGTACTCACCACCCTAAAGTGCCATAACACTTCGCTCTAATATAGCATATATTATATACTATTTAACCGTGAAGTGTAATTAATCATCCTAAACTTAAAATAAGCCTGCCCAAAAAAGAATGAACGCATTCGAACAATTCTTTTTGGGCGGGCTTTTTTAGACCTGCGTTTAACGTAAACTCCAATTCCCCGAACAGGCAATGTAGTAGAAGGTTCTGTCAAGACTAGGAAACGTTCAACAGCATTCGTTACTTTAAGCCTAAATTAAAACTTCATTTTACTGTTCAAGAAAGCTGGCAGTTCTTCGATGCTTACTCTTGTTTGCTCCATTGTGTCACGGTCACGGACAGTAACCATTTTATCTTCAACAGAGTCAAAGTCATATGTGATGCAGTAAGGAGTTCCAATCTCATCGTGGCGGCGGTAGCGTTTTCCGATGGAGCCTGCTTCATCATAGTCAACCATAAAGTCTTGCGCAAGGGACGCAAATACTTCTTTCGCCCCTTCTGACAGCTTCTTCGATAACGGCAGGACAGCCGCTTTATATGGAGCAAGGGCCGGATGCAGGTGCATCACTGTACGGCTTGTGCCATCTTCGAGCTGTTCTTCTTCATATGCATCAATCAAATAAGCTAGTGTTACACGGTCAGCCCCCAGAGATGGTTCGATGCAGTATGGTACGTACTTTTCATTTGTTTCCTGATCAAGATAGTGGAAATCTTCTCCAGAGTATTCCATATGACGTTTAAGATCAAAGTCTGTACGGGAAGCGATGCCCCATAGCTCACCCCAGCCGAATGGGAATTTGTATTCAAAGTCTGTTGTTGCATTACTATAGTGAGAAAGCTCTTCTTCTTCATGGTCACGAAGTCGGAAGTTTTCTGCTTTCATGCCTAACGCGAGCAGCCATTGCTCTGCAAAGTTCTTCCAATAGTCAAACCATTCAAGCTCTGTGCCTGGTTTACAGAAGAATTCAAGTTCCATTTGTTCAAATTCACGTGTACGGAATGTAAAGTTACCCGGCGTGATTTCGTTACGGAAGCTCTTGCCGATTTGCGCAATACCAAAAGGAAGCTTCTTACGCATAGTACGCTGAACGTTCTTGAAGTTCACAAAAATACCTTGCGCTGTTTCCGGACGAAGGAAGATTTCATTTGTGCTGGATTCCGTTACCCCTTGGAATGTCTTGAACATGAGGTTGAATTGACGGATTTCCGTGAATTCCTTGCTACCGCATTCAGGACAAGCGATATCATTCTCAACGATTAATTCCTGCATTTTCTCAAACGGCAGGCCATCAACGATGATTTCCTGACCTTTTTCCTGTACGGCTTCTTCAATGAGCTTATCGGCGCGGTGACGCGCTTTACAATTCTTACAATCAATCATTGGGTCATTGAAGTTTCCGATGTGCCCGGACGCTTCCCATGTACGCGGGTTCATGAGGATGGCGGAATCTAGCCCGACATTATACGGGGATTCCTGAATGAATTTCTTCCACCATGCCTTCTTAATATTATTCTTAAGTTCCACACCAAGCGGACCATAATCCCACGTGTTAGCCAGACCGCCATAAATCTCTGACCCTGGGAAAATAAACCCTCTATGCTTTGCATGTGATACAATTTGATCCATTGTTTTGGTCATATTCGCTCTCTCCTTTTAATCAATATAAAAAAACTCCCATCCCTATGCATAGTGCATAGGGACGAGAGTTTACCCGCGGTTCCACCCTATTTGCCAAGAAAACTCGGCCGCTTTCAAATGCGTTACTCCAGACTGCCTTCTTTGGTAAGTTATCATCCGGCTTACACCATCTCCGAACTCGCTATAGATACCCTCATCCAAATACTACTTTCCTTCACGGTAACTACATATTAATGTATATCACATTCTATCCAATTCACCCCTGCATTGTCAATACAAAGCATGATTTCTTTATAATTGGTCCCTCATCTTGCTCATCTGCCGCAAGAAGCGTCTCGTCTTCAGCTCTATACCTAGGTACTCGTCATAATAGGCGTCCAGAACCTGACGGATTTCCTTCTTTGTCACGTCCTTGATAGATATCGTACCGAGCCTGTCCAAGTCCATATAATAAAGGACACGCAGTATTCTCGCTACCGCAGGAGAGATTTTCATTCGGTATGGATCTATTTCCTCGCAGCGATGGCAGAGAAGTCCGCCCTCCCTGATGGAAAATGAGAAGGCTCCGTCCTGTGCCCCGCAATTGACGCATCGATTAAGCTCGGGCGCAAATCCAAATACACTGAGCATCTTCATCTCAAAAATATTCACGATAATCTCAGGATCATATTCCTCATCAAGGTAATGGAGCGATTGATAAAACAAGTTAAATAAAGCCTCATGGGGTTTTCTCTCTTCTGTCCCCTTATCAAGAAGCTCCGCTATGTAGGAAGCATAGGCCGTCAGAAAGATATCCTCTCGAATCGAACGAAAAGATTCAAGGGTCTCCCCTTGCTGCAGCTGGCCCAATCCCCTGCCTGAGAGAAAGAGATAATGACCGAAATGAAATAATTGAGTGACAGCGGAGAAGCGGCTATTAGGCTTTTTCGCCCCTCTCGCCATCACCCCTACTTTGCCAAATTCTCTTGTATATAAGGTGATGATTTTGTTTGTTTCACCATAATCGGTTGTGCGGATTACAATGCCTTCACATTTAGCCAGCATGCCACTCACTCCAATGGGACGGCAAGATTACTCATTATACGATGGGTATATTCAGCTCTTCATTTTCCTCCATCATGACCGGCTGGTTAGCATCACTTTGTCTTTCAAGTTCTTTTAAAAGAAGATAAGTGTCCACGCTTCCGGTTTGTCTAAACACATTCCAGGTAAATTCAATCATACTAATTCCACCTTTCATTGATAGAACTGTTTATTTCTTACCTGACTTTAGTTTCACCAACCGGCCATAAAATCATGTAGTAAAAATTTAGCTGATACCCCATTTCCCCTCTTTGCCGAATAATGTAAGCCCCTGGTTGTCGGGCTTTTATTTATTTACTAGAGCAGCACTTCCACCCCTCTAGCTATTTTTAATATTCATCTTCCCGGAATCCGATATCCCTTAAATGAGAGGCCTTGTTTCTCCAATCTTTTTGCACCTTCACCCATAACTCCAGGAACACCTTGGAACCAAGCAGGTTTTCGATATCCGCACGGGCACGCTGGCCAATTTCCTTCAGCATGCCCCCTCTCTTTCCAATGATAATCCCTTTTTGGGAATCACGCTCAACAATAATTGTCGCCATTATGTGGACGGTTTCCGCCTTTCCCTTGCGCTCAATCTTATCGATGACAACCGCAATGGAATGAGGAACCTCCTCCCTTGTTAAATGAAGAGCCTTTTCCCGGATCATTTCAGAGATAATAAACCGTTCTGGATGGTCTGTGATTTGGTCAGCCGGATAATACTGCGGCCCTTCCGGCAAGTAGGCTTTGATTTGCTTCAGCAATGTTTCAACATTGTTTCCCTCAAGTGCTGAGATTGGCACGATTTCCGCAAAATCGTATTTTTCCTTGTACGTATCGATAATGCGGAAAAGCTCATCAGGATGAACTTGGTCAATTTTATTGATGACCAAGAATACCGGTGTCTTGTATGAATTCAATTTCTCAATAATGAATTCTTCCCCGCGTCCAAATCCTTCTTCCGCATTAACCATGAAGAGGATGACATCCACTTCTTGAAGGGCATTGGATGCGACCTTCATCATAAAGTCTCCAAGCTTATGCTTCGGCTTATGAATGCCCGGAGTGTCGATAAAGACGATTTGACTGTCATTTGCTGTCAGGACGCCTTGCACTTTGTTTCTTGTTGTTTGCGGCTTATCACTCATGATGGCAATTTTCTGCCCGATGACATGATTGATGAATGTGGATTTTCCAACATTCGGCCTTCCAATGATGGATACAAATCCTGATTTAAACGTTGTGTTC
The DNA here is from genome assembly GCA_904501845.1 of uncultured Bacillaceae bacterium. GTDB lineage: Bacteria > Bacillota > Bacilli > Bacillales > Pradoshiaceae > Pradoshia. The sequence continues at coordinate 5,326 of CAJGCH010000064.1, forward strand.
GCTTGCTTACTCATGTAAATCCTCCGGTGAAAATGCCCCTGGCAATAACTCCTTGACAGTTAGTTCAAGGACATCGCCCTTTAAGTTTGTTAAAATGATAGGCATGTCCTGGTCACACAGCTCTGAGATGACCTGACGGCATGCACCGCACGGCGAAACTGGGCGATCTGTATCAGCCACAACAGCCATTGTAGTAAATTTCGTTACCCCTTTGGCTATAGCTGAGAACAGCGCTGTTCTCTCTGCACAATTACACATAGAATAAGCCGCATTTTCAATGTTGCATCCATGATAAATTGTCCCGTCAGCTCCAAGCAAAGCCGCTCCCACACCAAAGCGCGAGTAGGGAATATACGCTTTTTCTCTCGCCTTTTTTGCTTCCTCAATCAATATCTCTTTTTGCATAGTATGCCTCCTAAAGTTTATATCATTTTATCCATAAATCGCGGCAAGAATATAATCAGCCCGATAATCACTGAGTATATCGCATAGACCAAGACAGCTCCCGCCGCTGTATCCTTGGCAACCTTGGCCAGCGGATGATTATCCTTCGTAATCATATCAACCGTCTTCTCCACAGCGGTATTGACCAATTCAAGAGCAAGCATGCCGCCAATCGCCGTCAGAACGAAAAACCATTCCATCTTTGTTATTTCAAAATACATTCCAACTAAGCAAACAATGATAGCTGTAAATGTGTGAAACCTGAAGTTACCCTCGTACGCTAATCCATAACGTATCCCTGACCATGCATATACAAAACCGCGGAAAAACCGCTTAAGACGGGTATGGTTATCTTGTGAGGCCATAGCTGTCCAACAGCTCCCTTTGCCTTGTGAACATGACCTTCTCATCCTCCGCGTTCATATGATCATAGCCCAATAAATGGAGGAAGCCATGGACAGCCAGGAAACCAAGCTCCCGGGCATTCGAATGCCCATACTCTGCTGCTTGCTCCTCCATACGATCAATGGAGATAATAATATCGCCTAAAAGAGCTGGTTCATCAGAGCCGATGATTTCTATCTCTCCTTCCCCCATCTCTTCCATGGCAAACGAAATAACATCTGTTGCCGCATCCTTTTGGCGATATTCTTTATTAATCTCCTGAATTCGGCTGTTATCCACAAAGGTAATGGACAATTCACTGCCTTCTTTCACCTGTTCCTGCTTTGCCGTATATTGAAGCAAGTCTTGGACAAGCTGGATTTGTTCCTCTGTCACTCTGTTCGTCTCATCCATGACATCAATTGTTAAAATCAAATCTTTCACCTCTTTATTCTTTATCTTCCATTGGCGGATATTCAATCCGATTATGGAATATGCCGGCCAGCGTTTCGCAAAGGGAAATATTCACCTTTTCCAGCTCTTTAAGCGTAATATCACATTCATTAAATTGCCCATCATTTAATTTATCCACAATAATGGACTTAACAAGTTTTTCAATAGAATCCTGTGAAGGCTTTTTCAGTGAACGGACAGCGGCTTCCACACTGTCAGCTATCGCAATGATTGCTGCTTCCTTCGATTGCGGCTTCGGTCCTTTATACCTGTAATCATTCTCCTCAGGAGCAAGCCCCTCTTCCTTAGCCTTATAATAGAAATATTTCAAAAGGCCCGTTCCATGATGCTGTTCAATGATATCGATGATCTCCTTGGGCATTTTATACTTGCGGGCCATCTCCGCCCCATCCGTTACATGGGCCAAAATAATCTTTGCGCTTTTCTCCGGAGACAAACGATCATGCGGATTTTCGATATTTGTTTGGTTCTCGATAAAATAAGCCGGCCGCTTCGTTTTGCCAATGTCATGATAATAGCACCCCACACGGGCAAGCAAACCATTAGCTCCTACCGCCTCACAAGCACCTTCAGCAAGGTTGGCGACCATCACGCTATGATGATACGTGCCCGGAGCCTCCATTAATATCTTGCGCAGCAATGGGTGGTTCGGATTGGATAACTCAATCATCTTCATGGAAGAAAAAATCCCAAAACTGCTCTCAAAGAAAGGCAGTAAGCCAATCGTGCTGATTGCTGAAATAATTCCAGAGGAAACAGCCACAATCGCCACCCAAATATACGGAACATCCGCCCCATTTATCCAATACAACCCCGTGATAAGCATCAGATTGACAAGCGAGCTTAAAAGGCCAGCTCCAAGGATGCTCGAACGCTCATGACGCTGCCTCAGCAAGAGAATGCCCACCAGGCCGCTTAGAAGCACATACACCCCGAAGCTTGTCTGAACGCTCCCAGTCAGGCCGTCCTTGAACATGATACTTCCTGCGACAGAAAGCAGGATGCCAATCGTAACGGCATACCGCTCCTTCATCAGGATTGTGATGAGCATGACAGCCATGGCCGAAGGGAATAGATAAGCTAATGTTTCATCACTGAAGCTTGCCGTAATATGGATAAGCTTCATAAGGGTAATGCCAATCACATAAACGATGGAAAAGATAAAGATATTGTCTCTGACGTGATCAGGCGTTTCCACTTTACGGAATAAGAGATAAACCCCAGAGAAAACTAATATCAGTATCGCTCCAAGCCCTAAGTATGGAAGGAATGACTCTTCGCTTTTCAGAAGGCCGACAAGCTTTAATTGCCTGTAAACCTCAGCATCAATCAAATATCCTTCCTCAACGATGATCTGTCCTTGAAGGATTCGGACGGGTTCTATATTCTCTTCGGCGTTCTTCCTTGCCGTCTCGGTTGCTGCTGAATCAAAGAAGACATTCTGAATGATCGCATACCTGCCAATATCAATAGCTGCAGAACGCAAATTCGCCGTCGGAAGACTGTTATACTTGATTTGTTCCTCTACTTTCTTCTTGGCATTCTCAACCTCGTTGGCCCGTATGCCTGTCTTCATCATGTCATTGACACTGGTCATCGTGATATCTTTCGCAAGCGCCAAATCGGCCTTTGAGGAACCTAGCAAATAAAGCAGTGTTTCATCCGATATATCCTTATTAATTGTATCTGAAAGCCGGGAACGCAGATTCTTCAAATGCTTCTTCGGGTCATTGAGTACCTCTGCCTCTCCCCCATTCTCTACTTCCTCATTCTTCAGGCCTGCTTCGACAACATCCTCAGCACTTGTGAAGATATCCTCAACGATTTTTACCCTTTTCTTGACATATTCTTCATTCGGCGTGTATATGTCTTCAATCTCATTAACGGCTTTTTGTTTCTTTTCCGCTGTCTCAACCGGATCTTCAACAGTCTTCGGAGAGCGGATAGTTGTTTCTGCCACACTGAATTGCTCTACATCTAGCTTTTCCGGCTGGACGCTGCTAAATAACAAAGTATAAGATAGCAAAGCCAATAATAATAGCAGGATTGCTTGGAGGATTGGGTTATGTTTCCAATCTTTTATGGAACGAACGGTTGTTTTCAGCCAATTCACGCGCTTTCCTCCTTCGGACGGAAGATTGTCTATGTATAAATCGAACACTTGATGTAATAATATCAGTTTTTAGCTAGTGTTTCACCTTCTTTTCCATTTTAGGCACAAAAAAGAAAGGAGCCACAGTTCATATACTGCGGCTCTCTTTCCTAGAGGCTTATGATGGTTTGGTTTCATATTTCTCGTAGGCATGGATAATCTTGGCCACAAGCGGGTGTCTCACCACATCAGTTTGATCAAGATGGATAAAGGAAATTCCCTTAACACCCTTCAAAATGTTCTCCGCTGCCCTCAATCCGGACTGGATGCCCCTTGGCAAATCGATTTGAGAAGTATCGCCCGTGATAACCAATTTTGAACCGAAGCCAAGCCGGGTCAAGAACATCTTCATCTGAGCCTGTGTCGTATTCTGCGCTTCATCCAGGATAACAAAGGCATCATCAAGGGTCCTTCCACGCATATAAGCTAGCGGAGCAATTTCTATTGTGCCTCGCTCAATCAGCCTTGCCGTTTGTTCCGTGCCTAATACATCATGCAATGCATCATATAACGGACGCAGATAAGGGTCTACCTTCTCTTTCAAATCTCCCGGCAAGAATCCAAGGCTTTCCCCCGCTTCGACCGCAGGACGAGTCAAAATGATTCGCTTTACTTCTCCATTCCTTAACGCAAGGACGGCCATGACAACTGCCAGGTATGTTTTTCCCGTTCCGGCAGGGCCTATACCAAAGACCAGATCTGTGCTCCTGATAGCCGAAAGGTATTCTTTTTGCCCAAGTGTCTTCACTCGGATTGATTTTCCTTTAGCATTCCTGGTTATCTCTTCATTATATAAATCCGCAAAATATTCAAGTGTGCCATTCTTGGATAAATTAATGGCGTACGTGACTTCACGCGGACCTACTTTTATCCCTTTACGGACAATCACCAACAAGGCATGCAAGATTGCATCCGCACTCTCGAGATTCTCCTCGTTCCCCGCAATGCTGATTGTCTCGCCGCGTGAGATAATATTAACTGAAAGCTCACTTTCCAAAAGCTTTAGATTACTGTCATTGACACCAAACAGTTCTGCTGCTTCATTTGGTGATTCTAATTGTAAATTCATAAGTTTTGCTTGATCTGACATTCCTTAGTCTCCTTGAATCATCGGTTGTCCGATTGCAATATTTTCTAAAACTTGATAATGTATAGTCATTTTAACTTTACCATTGTAACTCCGCTTGTGCAAAATTTTTTCTTCGATTATGGCCGCATCATCCGGAGCAAGCTTTAATACATCCTGCCTGGCCATCTTTTCCGCCTGGATGACAGCTTCTTTTTCTGTATAGACTCTGACTGCTTTTTCCTTGCTTAAATAGTTCTTTTTATGAAAGGAAATTGGGACCTCGAGGCCGAAAAATCGAAATGTCTTACGATCTTCTTCCATTTCATATTCAGGGAACCCATGATCCCCAAAGCCCCATACAGGCATTTCAAAATCCCCAAATTTAACGGTATATTTAGTCTTAGAATCACCATTATAAACAAATAAATTCGTCTTTAGCGGTACAGCTACAGTTGTTTTATACCACGTTTCCGCCATTACTTTTCCTTTTGCCCCCACAAATTTCTTATTATCCTCCCTGCCGATAAACCCGCTCACCAATATTTCCCCTTTTCGAACATATTGATTTTTCTCAACCATTCCTTGTCCTCTTTCGACCATCGGCTGGACTATTGTGGCATTTTTTGCGGCTACAAGGTTCATATAGGATTCATTCCCCTCTTCCTTCGGCTGCTTTTTCTCAACCACTTGGAATTCAAAGGTTGTCCCCTTCAGCTGTACGCCTATCCAGGTGATAGCAGGCACACGCTCACTCAAATCCTTCTGGATATCTTCCATCTGCTCAAGTCCGAATTGCAGTTTACCGACCTTAATATCCATCTCTTCAAGGGCCTTTCGCACCTCATGCTCTGTAGCGGGGCTCGCTCCTTTTATTTCAATTCCCCATATCACGTTGGAAAGGATGAAAATGATAGAGCAAAACAAAGCAAGACCGACGAGAAGACCGCTGTATTTCATTAGTTTCTTCCCAAAGAAAGGAGCACCCTTCCTTTCAAGAAAGGTTACCTTGCATTCACTCTTTCTTGCCGCCACTCTTAATGTACGTATTTCCTCCAGTTTCATATAAAAAACAACGGTTTCCGTTCCCATGGTCTTAACATCCCATACAAGAACTTTTTGCTCGAGGAGCCGATTAATGAACCTGGCAGCTCCTCTTCCGTTCACTTGAACTTTCACATATCCGCCCAAATGATTGGTCCAATGATTTTTCATTCAAGTTCCCCCTTGCTACTCTTCAAGAAATAAGACATGATCAATCTTTCCTTCAAGCAGGATTTCCTCTGGGAGGATGGTCTTTAACACGAAACCCTCGCCCTTGACTAAGAGTTGTCCGCTCTTAAGCATTAAACGTAATTCCTTATCCGAAAAAGCCAGCAGCCCTTTGTGGTTCTCTATGTATATATGAATTTGGCCAACCATCGTAATGCGCGGCAGGTCCATCATAATGTCTTCCGGCAGGTCCATGGTGGCTGTAACCCACCTCTTTAGCCGATTCCCCCATGCTCGGGCCATAAAGAGCCCCCTTTCTCCCTTATCTGGATGAACATTATTGGCTTTAGGGCAAAGACTATCATTGCTGACAAGCCGCCCCAAAAGCTCAGGAGTTCTCTCCTTATAACCTATTCTCCGCTTGCGGCTTACATGACAAATAAAGCTCGGCAATATACGAATTTAAGAAGGCTATTTCCATTAAAAAAGGGCCCTCCGAATATTTCGGAGGGCCCTTTTGACCGCTATCTAATATGCTTCCTTTTTGAACGAGGAGGGCCAAGAATCTCTGACATAATAATGGCTTGCCTCAGGTCAGTGCCTTGCAAATTCATGCCTGGCCTTGTTTTCCCAAGAGTTTCCTTGCTCTGTCTCGGTCTTTTGTCTTCAGGTATGGCCTTCTTCACCAGTTGAACTGGTACCGTGACCACTGGCTCAGGCTTTTTTTCTTCTGAGACGGACCCTGTAAACTTGGCCTTTTGCCTCTCATATTGTTCCTTGATTGATTGCGCCAATGTACTTGCTTCCCTCTCCAGTTCAGGTGCCCTGCCACGCTTCTTCTGCAGCTGGCGTTCCCTTTCCTGGATTTTACGGCGAAGCTCTTCATCAGCACCCGCCCTTTGAATGACCGGCCTTTCTTCCCTGCTCTCGATGATCTCTCGATTAGGTTCAACAGGCTGAGAAGCAGGGCTCTCGCCCTTCTGCTCAGCTGTCTTATCTCTTCCGAAAAACCAGCTGATCAAGCTGATGATAATAAAAATCAAGATG